>QHOZ01000064.1:1025-9903 GCA_003219495.1 Verrucomicrobiota bacterium
TGCAGGCGCGTTGCTTGCCTGGGCGCTTTGGAATCCTTCCGCGGGTTGATCGCGCGCAGAAATGCTGCGCGTTGTTCCGAGTAGGATCGACTACCGCAATGGTTACGGAGTGCGGGACGCGGCCCAGTAACGCAGCAATGGGCTCGGCATCAACGCGGGATTATGATCCACGTCGGCCGGTGCGTCCGCTGGCACATCATCCGGTCCCTCGGCTGGAGGAGCAGGCTCTTCCGCTCCACCCGTTGGCGTAGCCGCGTAGGTGGCGTGCTTAGCCATCAAACGTTGCTCGAGGCTTTGATTGGAAGCCGTCGTTTGCGACGTGGTCGAGCAAGCTGGCAAAAACGCGAGGCTGAGCAGACAAAAGGCAATTTCAATTTTCATTTGAGCGGAAAAGTTAAACTAGCGTCACCTTTATAATTACTATAACTGGCGATTTGATGGCAAGAACTTTTTTTGATTCTAGGCAAAACGGGCCAAAATCGGGCCCAGCTTCGCCAGGGTTGCGGCCGGCCAAAGCTTCCGGTCCGTGATGAGGGCGCTGTCCAGCGCCTGGTGCTCGGGCCAGTCCGGCTCGGGCGGAATCCGCGGTATTGCTTCAATCAGGACCTTCTTCGCTGCTTCGGCATTCGCGCTGAGGTGGCCGAAAACGGTCTGAGCCGACACGGGCTCTTCTTCCACTTTCCAGCAATCGTAGTCGGTAATCATCGCCATCGTCGATAGAGCGATCTCCGCTTCGCGCGCCAGTTTCGCTTCCGGCACATTCGTCATTCCGATCACATCGAAACCGTGGCGCCGATTGAGCTCGGACTCGGCGCGAGTCGAGAACGCCGGCCCAACCATATTCACGTAGGTCCCGCCGTTGTGCACCGTCAGGCCGACTTTGTTCGCGCACTCCGCCAGCAAATTCCGCAAGTGAAGACTGATCGGTTCGGCAAAAGAAATGTGCGCGGCAATTCCTTCGCCGAAAAATGTGTGGGCGCTGCCGATGCTGGTTCGATCGTAAAACTGCGAAGGCAGCACGACATCGCGCGGCTTGTATTTTTCCTGCAAGCTGCCGACGGCGGTAACGGCGATGATCCAGCGAACATTGAGTGAGCGCAGCGCATAAATATTCGCGCGATGATTCAATTCGTGCGGAAGAATGCGGTGACCCCGTCCGTGACGCGGCAGAAAATAAACCTGACGGCCGCTGATCTCCCCGCCGATAAGCGAATCCGATGGTGCGCCAAATGGCGTGTCGATTTTGTGTTCGATAGCGTTCCGTAATTGCTCGACTTGATACAGACCGCTTCCGCCGATAATCCCGATTGCCGGGCTGTCGCTCTTCATTCGTGCGGATTTAATCGGAAAGATCGACAATTTGGAAAGCGGATAATCTCCGCAATGGCGCGGCAAGATCGGGCGTGTATTATTTCGCCCGCCCATGCCCAAGTTCTACATCAAGACCTACGGCTGCCAGATGAACGAGCGCGACTCCGAGCAGGTCGCGCATTCACTGATTGAGCGCGGTTACGAACGCACTGAAAGCGAGGTGGACGCCGACGTCGTCTTGCTGAACACCTGCAGCGTCCGCGACATGGCAGATCAGAAAGCGCTCGGCAAAATGGGAATGCTCGGGCACATCGCCAAAGAGCGACCCGATGTCGTCTTCGGATTTCTCGGCTGCATGGCGCAGGCGCGCGGTGAATCGCTCCTGAAAGCTCTCCCACACATTGATCTCGTGGTCGGCACTCAGAAATTCCATCGCGTCGCCGATTACGTTGAGAATCTTCGCCAACAAAAACGGGCGCGCGCGATCGATGATCCGCGCTTCTCCATTGTCGACGTCGCGGAAGAAACGGGATCGCAATCAACCATCCGCGCTCAGCAGCTTGCCCCGAGGCAGGCCACTGCGTTCGTGTCGATCATGCAGGGCTGCAACATGCATTGCACGTTCTGCATCGTTCCGCAGACGCGCGGTAAAGAGCGCAGTCGCACAATCGGCGAGATTGTCGATGAAGTGCGCAACCTCGTTTCGCAAGGAGTGAAGGAAGTGACCCTGCTCGGCCAGATTGTGAATCTCTACGGACGTCATGAATTTGCGAAGATCGACAACAAGAGCCCGTTCGTGCAATTGCTCGAAGCCGTTCATGAAGTCGAAGGACTAGAGAGACTTCGTTTCACTTCCCCTCACCCGATCGGATTTCGCGAAGATTTGATCGAGGCCTACCATCGACTGCCGAAACTGGTGGATCACCTTCATCTGCCGGTGCAATCCGGCTCGAACAAAATTTTGAAAGCAATGCATCGGACGTACACGGCCGAGAAATATGTCGATCTTGTCCGGCGCATTCGTGACGCGCGGCCTGGAATCGCGATCACGACCGATATCATCGTCGGATTTCCGGGCGAAACGGACGACGATCATCAACAGACCCGCGCGCTCGTCGAAGAAGTCGAATTTGATAACGCATTTATTTTCCGTTATTCGCCGCGTCGCGACACACCGGCCGCGGAAATGGCCGATCAAATTGCCGAAGAAGTGAAGGAGCAGCGCAATCAAGACTTGCTCCAAGTCGTCAACGAAAGCGCGCGCCGCCTGAACGATCCGCTCGTCGGTCGCACTCTGGAAGTCTTGTGCGAAGGACCCAGCAAAACGAATTCCGCGCGTCTGACCGGCCGCACTCGCACGAACAAAATTGTGAACTTCGGAGGCAGTGAGGATTTAATCGGCGCCCTTGTCGATGTTCGCATCGAGCGTGCGACAGCTTTCAGTCTTTACGGGGAGCCCTGTGAAATCCCGACCGCCCTCGCCGCCTGTTGTTCATGATCTACGACTTATCACTGCAAACGTTGGGTCTGATCGCCGGCATCGCGCTGATCGTGCTAAGCCTTCCCGGATTATTTTTACCGGCGCCGACGCAGGATTGGTTCAAACGTTTTCCGCGATCGGGAATTGCGGGCGTTGTTCTTCTCACCATTGCGCTGGTCTGGTCGTTCTGCCTGCTCGCGACAATGGAAATGGGCGAATTCGCCGGTTTCCGCAAACCGCTCCTGGTCCTGCTGCCAATCAGTTACGTACTCGTGCTTCGCTTTGTGGAGGAATTTCTTCCCGTCCGCGCGCTCGGCATTGTCTGTCTGCTCGCGGCCGAACCCCTGTTGGAAGCGGCGTTCTTCCGATATGAAACGAGCCGCCTCTTTCTAACCGCGCTCGCCTACTTGATGATCGTCGCCGGGTTGTTTTGGGTGACAATGCCTTACCTGTTTCGCGATCAAATCGATTGGAGCGCGCGAAACAATATTCGCTGGCGGGCTATGCATGGCATCGCGGCGGCATACGGGGTAACAATTCTCGCCTGCGCGTTTACGCAATACTGATTCGAACCCGAGCGGAAGGCGCTCCCGGATCAGGAACTGATGCGCATTGGCATCAGGACGTAGAGAAACGGTGTCTGGATCTTTAAGACGCCCGGACTCATCTCGTCGATCAAGTCGAGAAACACTTCGTCTTCGGCCAACGCACGCAACGGCGCCATCAGGAATTCCGGATTGAACGCGATCGAAAAATCGCGCCCTTTGTATTGCACGGCCAAAGATTCTTTCGCTTCACCGACTTCGGGCGTATTCGCGGTGATGTCGATGTTGTTCTTGCTGAAGCTCAGCTTGATCGAGTTCGATTTTTCGCTCGCCAAAAGCGAAACGCGCCGAAGCGAATTCAGAAATGTTTCGCGCTCGAGCGTGACTCGCTCCTTCGCATCCCCGGGAATGACTTGCTTGTAATTCGGATAGTTCCCCTCGATCAGCTTCGAGACGAGCAGAGTCTTGTTCAAATCGAAAGCGATCTGGCCGCTGCTCACGCTGATTTTCACGTCACCGTCGTCGGTCAGCAATCGCCCCAACTCGGTCACCGCTTTGGTCGGAACAATAATGTCCGTCTCCTGACTGCGCGGAATTTCCAGCTCGATGTCGACCATTGCCAGACGTCGTCCGTCCGTCGCCACCAAGGTGAGCTTGTTGTCTTTGAAGCTGAAAAGGACGCCGTTCAACACGTAGCGCGTTTCATCTGTCGAAATCGCGTAAGCAGTCTTGCGCAGACCATCGCGCAGATCTTTCTGACGAATCGTCACCACTTTCGCCTCTTCGAATTTCGGTAAGGGCGGAAATTCCTCTTCCGGCAGCCCTAGAATCTTGAAGAAGCTTTGCCCGCTGCGAATCGACGCAGCGTTTTTCCCATCGATGTCGATCTGGATTTCGCTCGAAGGAAGCTCGCGCACGATGTTGAACAAGCGGCGCGCCGGCAGAGTGGTCGCGCCCTCTTTTTCCACTTCGGCTTCAAAACTTCCACGAACTCCAACGTCAAGATCAGTGGTGGTTAAATGCACCGCTCCATCGCTCGCCTGGAGCAACACGTTGGACAAAATCGGCAGAGTGGTGCGCGTGCTGACGACGTTTTGGACCTGTTGCAAACCCTCGAGCAGCTTTTCTTTCGTAGCGGTAAACTTCATGAATTGGAATCTGTCTAAGATGTTAGGCGTGCGGCACTATTCGGCAACCGCAAAGTCTTGTGCGCCAGGATCGACAAGTACACTCAGCGTTGCAACGAACTGTCGATGAAAGAAATCGTCTGCCGGATGTTGTCTTGTTCCGTCATCCGTCTCTTCACCAGCTTGCACGCGTGCAAAACCGTTCCGTGATCGCGCCCGCCAAACGCATCGCCAATTTCATTGAGCGAGGATTTGGTCAATTCCCGCGCCAGATACATCGCCACTTGCCGCGGGAACGCGATGCTCGCCGGGCGCCGCTTGCTCGTCATGTCGGCCAAACGCACGTCAAAATGTTCGGCCACCTTGCGTTGAATCTGCTCGATGGTGATCGAGGTGCGGGCTTCCTCCTGCAAAATGTCTTTGAGCAAATGCTCGATCACTTCGCGCGTGAGTTGTTTCCCGCTCAACGACGCAAATGATGCAACGCGCATCAGCGCGCCTTCCAGGCGGCGGACGTTGCTGCGAATGCGGTTCGCGAGGAAATCGAAAATCTCGTCCGGGAGTTTGATCTGCATGCTGCGCGCTTTTTTGCGCAGAATGGCAAGCCGCGTCTCAATCGCCGGCGGCTGAAGCTCCGCGGTCAATCCCCATTCGAAGCGCGAAACGAGGCGATGCTCGAGGTTCGCGATCTCGGACGCGGGACGATCGGACGAAAGCACGATCTGTTTGTGACCATCGAAGAGCGTGTTGAAGGTGTGAAAGAATTCTTCTTGCGAGCGCTCTTTCCCACCAAGGAACTGGATGTCGTCAATGCAGAGCAGATCGGCCTGACGGTACCGTTTCCGGAATTTCACCAGATTATTATGCTGAATCGCGTCGATGAACTCGTTGATGAACAGCTCGCTCGAAAGATAAATCACTTTCGTGTTCTTTTTCTTCGCGACGACGTATTGGCCGATCGCCTGCATCAAATGCGTTTTGCCAAGACCGACCCCGCCGTAAATGAAAAGCGGGTTGTAGGTGCGCGCCGGCGCTTGCGCGACCGCAAGACTGGCGGCGTGTGCGATTTCGTTGTTCGGGCCGACGACGAATGATTCGAAAGTGTTGCGCGGATTGAGTCCAAGCGAACCGGTACCCGTCGGTTTGGCGTCGCGAGCGCCATCGCTTCCTTTAGGGACACCAATCAGTTCCGCATCTTGCAACGGCGCTTCCGAAGAAATGAATCGAATTTCGCGCGGCTCGCCGAGCGCGGTCACGATGGCAGCTTGCAGCGCCGCCATGTGATTACTCTCGATCCAATATTGATAAATATTGTTCGGTACGCGGAAGCTGAGCGTCTTATCCGTCGACCCAACCAGCTCAACCGCCGAGAACCAGCGTTTGAAAGTGTCCGCGCTGACCTGCGGCTTGAGAGCCGCGGACAATTTCTGCCAAAGCTGTGAACATTTGTCGTCCATAGGGAACTTGTTAACAGTGTTACACAATCGCCATAATGGCGGCTGCAGGAGCAATTCCGCGCTTTAGATTACGACGAGCGCCGATGCGACTCGTGTTCATCCAAAGTACCAAAAAACAATTCGAAACGCGAAAAATGATAAAATACGAGGGGAAAACGAGTGTTAGCGCTCGGGTCGCGGCGTTCAGCGAGTTGTGTATCGCAAGATCGACATCTCCTTTATCTGCTCGATTTGCTTCGGTTAAGGCTTTAATCATTCTGGGCAATCAATTTTCCTCAAACATGTTCACATCTTATTCACACGCGCCTTCCTTTCGCCCTCTGCCGTTGGCTTGAGATTAGAAATCGCGTTCAACAGCGACAAGAAAAAATCTGAACTTTATTTTTTCCTTTCGGTCAAAAAATTCTTGACGAAAAAACAAATCGAGTGTGTCCCCAAGCTGCAAAAATAATCGCGACCTTCGCGAAAACCTTCAGCGCGAACTGCGTTTTTCGTTCGGGCAGCGCGTGAGCCGTACTTCGACACGCTCTCAAATCGTCGGCGCGCGCATTTTCATCGCAATTTTCGTTTTAATTTTCGCGGTTGCACCAATCCGCGCCGCCGACGATTTGAATCCCCCGTTTGGATTTCGTTGGAATGATTCAATGGCGCGCGTCGAAGCCGTTCTCAAAGGCGCAAAAGCGACCGTTGTCTCGCGCGAGAAGAAAGAGGGCCGGGAAGCTTGGACAGTGGAAGGTCTCGTGCATCCCGGATTGAAGCGAACGCTCTTCACGTTCAAAGGCGGCGCGCTTTTCGGCGTCGAATTGCAGTACGAATATCCTGATTGGTCAATCGAGCGTTACAACGAACGAATGGGAGAGATCCGCCGTTACTTCGATGCCAAGTACGGCACCGGCAAATTAGTGTCGCGCACGCGCGATACCGACTCGGACGTCATTCAAACGCTCGTCGGTTATCAATGGACGATCGGCGCGACGATGCTCGAGCTCTTTTATTTTTCAGCCCAACACGACCAGCTCGTCTTCCGCACGATCTCGGTCGACTACAAAGCGCTCTAGAGCGTCGTTTCGGCGACCGCGCGTTGTCGATGTTTCAATCCGCGCTGCGTTTCTTTCTGCAACCGCTTAAGCTTGCTCGACAAACTTGTCTTCGCGGCCGAGCTCATCCGATCGATGAACAGGATGCCGTTCAAATGATCGACCTCGTGTTGAATCGCGCGCGCCAGGAAGCCGGTGGTTTCGATGTCGATCTTCTCGCCATCGAGATTTTGGGCGCGAACACGAATGGACTTTGCTCGTTCGATCTCGCCCGTGATTTCAGGGAAGCTCAAGCAACCTTCCGTCCCGGAATCTGTCTCGCGGCCCAACTCAACCTCCGGATTCACTAAGACCAGCGGCATCACCGTCGCAGGATCGACATTCTCGCCGTTGAATTTCATTTCCGTCGGGCGATCCTCGACTTGCGAAACGTCCAGGACGGTGAGCTGGATAGGCTCGCCGACTTGCTGCGCGGCCAAACCGACTCCATTCGCCGCGTGCATCGTCTCGATCATGTTCTGCGCGAGCTCGCGAATGCGCTCGTCGATCTGTTCGATGCGCGTCCCCTTCGCACGCAGCACCAGGTCGCCATATTGGACGATCGACAATTTCATTCCTGACCTTTGGTGAACGCCGGCAAGTTTTTCACGCCGGCGAGCTTCAACGCGTCCATCACTTTAATGATCGTGCCGAACGACGCTTTCTTGTCGGCTTGAAGTGCGAGCGTGCTTCGGCGTGTTTCGGATAAATTTTTCACCGCACCTTCCAATTCTTCCGCCGCGATGGTCTTGCCATCGAGCTTGATCTCATCATTCGCGTCCACGGTCACAATCGCATGCTCGAGCTCGGCCGGCGTTTTGGTCGCAGTCTTCGATTCGGGCAAATTGATCTGCACCTCGGGCTGGTCTCTTCTGAACGTGGTCGAGACGACAAAGAAGATCAGGAGGATCGTCAGAATATCGACGAGCGAAACGATAATGATCGACGGCGCGCGACGTTTGCGAACGGCGAATTTCACGGATGATGCCGATCTTGCCTCACGCCATCGGCGCGATTTCGGGAGTTGCGGGGTGAGTGGGGGTTATTGGCTCTGCGGGCACTTGCGGTTGCTGTTTCCGCGCTCCTGCCACGCGGCCGTAATAACACTTCGCAAGTAAATCCGTGACCAGCGATTCCATTTCGACCGAGAGCACTTCGACCTTCTTTGAAAAATAAACGAACGCGATCATGCTGGGCACCGCGATGCCGAGACCGAACACGGTGCAATTCAACGCCTCCGAAATCCCGTGCGCGATTTGTTTCGGATCGGCCGAGCCGGCGCTGACGCCAAGACTGGCGAACACATGGACCAATCCCGAAACCGTTCCGATCAATCCGATCAACGGCGCGATACCGATGATGACTTCCAGCACGACAAGTCCCTTCTCGAGCCGCACCATTTCGTAACGCGCGCGCGTTTGCACCGCCTCGACGTTTTCCGAGCGAGGCCAGCGCAAATGTCCGAGCGCGACGCGCACGATTCGCGCAAGCGACGAAGCATCATGCTGAACCATTCGAAACAAGCGCTCCGGATTTGCGCCCGGCGCGAGGCGCTCCATTTCGCTCTCGATCGTTAGCGGCAGCACATTTTTTTCGCGCAACGCGAGCGTGCGCAAAATGATAACGGTTAGCGACACGATAGAGCAGACCAACAGCGGCCACATGAAAACGCCGCCCTTGGCAAAAAATCCGACAACGGTCTCAAGCGCGTTCGACATGGCGATCAATTCGGAAACATGGTGAAGGAAATCCCCTCCTCGAGGCCCTCCGGCGGCAATGTGCTAACAATATCTTCCGGAATTGGTTCGAATTTAGCATCAAGGATTGATTGAAGCGCGATGTTTGCAAAAGATTCGTTAGAATCGTTAGAGGCGACCTTGAG
>QHOZ01000065.1:0-898 GCA_003219495.1 Verrucomicrobiota bacterium
AAGTTGGCCGTGACTTTTTCGGTGCGCTGTGTCCGTGTGGTTTGCTTCCGCTGGCTGGCTGATGTCGTGGAAAGCGCGAGCAGGACAAACGCGCTCGTAAATAAAATGGCGCAAACGATGCGGGAACTTTTTTTGAGGATGGTGCTCATGATTTTTACCTAGCGAGGAATTTCTAAGGAAACGGAAACGCGACCGAACTCGGCCTTACTTTCTCTGCGAAAGCTCAAATCTTCCGTCAACGAGCTTGTCCCGTTGGGTTTTACAATGATGCGATGGAGCGGTTGTCGATCTTAACCCAGTTAAGGCAGCGCCGTCCCCGACTTACTCTTCACCGCCGAGATATCGGCGCTGTCGAGAAAACCATCCGCATTAATGTCTTCACGGAAGTTTGCGTCCGTGACTGCGGCGCCTGATTCCGCTTTCGTTTGCGAAATATCGGCCGAATCGACAAAGCGGTCGCCATTTGTATCGCCAAGTAGCACGCCCATCGGAATGTGAACATCGCCGAAATTCGTGCCCATTTGTGCGCCGAACAAAGTAATCGTAATGGTCTGCGCATTGCCGACGCCGGTAAGGTTTACCGTTACGACGCTGCCATTGGTGCTCGTGCTTGAAACCGAGCCGCTGCCCGATGTCACGCTCGCGTGATCAAAGGTGACCGCAGCCGGGAAAGTAACCACGACTTGATGGTCGCCATTGGTTCCGCCGCTGCGACATTCAATGCCGGGATTTCCCGTGAGCGGAAGATCGACATCGAACTGCCCGGCCGCGTCGTGGATTTTTCTCGAAACTGCCGTCGCTGGAACTGGCGGCATAGCGCAGGCGGCATTGCCAACGAGTGTGTAGCTGCCGTCGGCGGTAGAGTCGACCGCCGCTGACTTGCCAACAGTAGCGTTGC
>QHOZ01000065.1:1151-20688 GCA_003219495.1 Verrucomicrobiota bacterium
GAGCCCGGTGCGGGGTTTCCGACTTTGCTGTTCGCGATCGCGATACGGATGATGCCGGTGGCGGCATCGACCGATCCCGCGTCAGGCGTTCCTTGCGAAATGGGCACGTTGCCGCTCGAAGTGATGACGCCGTAGTCAAACGTAACCGCGCCCGCGCCGCCTGCATTCGAGTCCATCCCGACGTAATAGCGGTCGGTGCCGGGTGTGGACGGAGGAGTTGCCGGTGTCCAGACAAAACGCCACTGCCGATTCGGCGGAATGGTGCTGAGATCCCCAACCTTCATTGTGAAGACGAGACGATTGACGTTGTCGTTTTGGACCGGCTCGCCGATCAATACCGATTGAACGTCGAGATCGGCGTTCATCGGTGCGAGGAGTTGGTCGCCCGTAGGATCGACATCAACCAGCACGCCGCTCCCAATGCATGGATTGATGGGAGGTGGCGCGGTGATGGCAAATTCCCCACAGGCCGCGCTCTCGCCAATCGCATTCACGGCCGTGACCTTGTAGAAGTAAGATGTGTTCGGATCGGTCGACCCGTCATCGTAGTTGGTAGTGCCGGCTGGGACTGTCGCCAATGGCGCGCCGTATGTGCCGGGATCTGTACGCCGATAAACATTGTAGCTGAGAATTGGCGACCCACCGTTGTCCGGCGCCGACCACGTCACGTGAATAACGCCGCTGCCGTCGTTGATAACACCGTCGACCCGCGGCGGCGCGGGCGCGACTGGCTCGGCCGGATTCGGATCATTCGCCGCGAACAAACGTTTTCCGCCGGATTGGCGCGCGATGGATGCGAGTGCGGTATAGGAGTTGACCGACCCGTTCACACACGGACCGATACATCCGTCAGGATAGCCAACCAGAACACGACCTTGCGCATCGATTGTCTCGTCCATGAAGTCGAGCAGGTTTCGGTCGTTAGGCGTGTTCATGCACGACGTCGTTCCAAGATTGCAAATTGAGCCGCGCTGGACCGGATCGTCCGGGGTCGCGTCGATCGTACTCCAAGTCGCGCCGCCATCGAAAGTCGTCGCGATGTAGAGATGCCACGGCGCGTTTGGTGGAAAGGAAGACTGGCTAGTGTAATTACCCGCCACGGTCGTTCCGAGAAACGCGAAGGCGGCGCGGTTATCATCGCCCGCGACCAATTCCGGGAAAGTTGAATTTTGAATCCCGAACTCGGTGCCGACCTCCTGATCGTTAGTCCAGGTGTCGCCTTGATTGCGTGAAACGCCCACCTTCGGATGACTATTCGAAGCTTGATAGCCGAGGTAGATCGTGTTGCTCGGCTGCCCGCCTGGTTCGCCGACTGTGTTTGTGCCGATGCCGACTGAAGGATCGACAAGGAATCCGGTCGTGCTGCTCGTCGGGATGGGCTTCACCGCCCAAGTTAGCCCGTTGTCTTTCGAAACTGCGACTGCGGCCAATCCGCCGCAGCTGCGATTTGGCACGTAAGCCGTTCCATCCGGCGCTACTTTTACGTGTCCGTGGATACCGGTGCACTGCGCTGCCGTGTAAATCGGAATGCCGGCGCCGAAGGTTGCACCGCCATCATCGCTCCGCGCACAGAACGATGCCGCGATGTCTTGTGAACAATAATAAACCGCATTCGGGTAGGCTGGCGTCGCAGTCAGCGGCGAATGATAAGGACCTGCACCGATTGTTTGGTGATCGACGCCTGACGGAATTCCGCCGCCCTGACTCGGCAAATAGCTCGCGCCGTCGTTATCGGTGAAAAAAGTAATGCTGTCCTGGCCGGTCAATTGCGACACGAACGTGCGGTGCGCGCCGTTCATATGGTCGGTGAACAGGATCGGATCGAGCGATACCGCCGCGGGCACATTGGTGTTCGTCCACACATCGCGCGCCGGAGAAGGGCAATCATCGAAGCTCACGCGCAGGGCCGCGAATGACGCGAGATACATCGCGTTTCCGGTCACCCAGTCTGTGCCGATGGATGGCTCACCGCCGTTAAAAGAACCCGTTGGCGGTGGGTTATAATTTTGAAATCGTGGCGTCCCGGCAGCTCCACCGCTTGGCGCTGGAGTTGGCGTTGGCGTAGCAGCTGGGCATGTGCACGAGGCGTGACCCACCAGCGTGTAGGTTGGATTAGTTCCGGTCACCGTGGTCGAGTCAATGCCGGCCAGTAAACCGGTACCGGCCGCGCCCACCAAAAGTTGCGTCTGGCCTTGAATGGTAGTGAGCGTTTGTCCAACTGCAGGACTACCCACCTTGCTGTTTGCGACCGTGATCGTAATCGTGCCGTCCGTGTTAAAGCTCCCATCGTCCGCCGTGCCCAAAGTTGTCGAAGTGGTGCCGACGGTACCATATCCGTAGGAGACGTTTCCGTTTTGATCGCTCGTCATTTCGACGAAGAACGCCGTCACACCCGCCGGCAGCGTAGGCGGTGTAAATTTGACCTTCCAATGCCCGTTCGGTGGAATGCTATTTAAGTTCGCCACCTTTATTGTGAACACGAGCTTATCGATGTTGTTGGCGAAGCACGGTTCCGCGATTGAGATCGACTGAATATCGAATTGCTGGTTAGCGGCCGGATTGCCGTTTTGATCGCCCGTTGGATCAGTCACAACGCTTGTTCCCGGCGGCGTGCAGCTCGATGCCGAAATGGTCGGCGAAATCGCAGTCCGCTTGTTCTGGGCGATCGACTCACGAGAATTCTTTTTCTTTCCCGCTTGCGCGTCGAAGCCGACGACTGCAATCGCCAGAAAAGTTGCCATCAGGAAAAACCAGCGCAGTGACGATTTCATATTTTTTTAATTACGCGACCGCATCCGAGCTTAATGCCGGGAGGTGACCGCAGGGGTTCGCTATTTTCATTCGAGCCACCCACGCTGCGTGGATGCCTCGTTCGGCGAAAAAGCGATGTCGGGCTATTCAAGGTAAGCCGGTTCCCGATTTGCTCTTCACCGATGCGATATCGGCGCTGTCGAGAAAACCATCCGCATTAATGTCTTCCCGGAAGTTGGCATTGGTTACCGGCGCTCCGGATTGACCTTTGGTCTGCGAAATGTCCCCCGAATCGACGGAGCTGTCCGCGTTTGTGTCACCGATCAGGACCGCCATCGGAACTGAAACGTCGCGCGTGGTCGTGCCATCGTTGACGCCGAGTACATTCACGTTAAATCGCTGTCCATTGCTGACGTTAGTCAGATGAATTGTAACCTGAGTGCTGGCGACCAACGGCGAGCCGGACACGCTAGCGGTTCCATTTGTTGCCGGAACAGCGACCGCGCCGCTGACAGTTACCGGAACTGCGAAGGTGACAACGACATCGTAATCTCCATTCGCGCCGCCGCTTCGACATTCAATTCCCGAACTTGGCGGCATAAGATCGACATCGAACGGTGGCGTGATCGTGCCGTGTTGTTTTCGCGAGACCGCGCTCACCAAAATCGGATCGAACACGTAACCTTGCGCGACATCGATGAGATTGAAGAACGAGCCGCCGGTGCCGAACACTGGATCGGGTTGATGCGTATTCGCCGGTTCGAGCAACGTCATCGTGCTCGCAGTGACTTCATGAAGTCGAGTGTCGACCGGATTTACTTCAACGACGTTCGAGAGCGGAACGTAAATCGTGATGTTGCCGCGCGGTCCAAGAGTCGATTGGCAATTTGCGGCCGGCAATGCGGTCTTGCCTGGATAAGTAAGCACGCCGCCGCCGCCGACCAGCTGCACGTCATTCTCGCCAACGAAACATTGCAGCGGTCCGCCGTTCGTCGATTCGGCGTAAACGTGAAAATTTTTACCGCCAGATCCGTCGCTCGTTGACGGAACAAACCATTGCGTGTGCCAGACCAAATCGGGATTCGCATCCTGAGCGAGTGTTGGCGCAAGCGTGAGATCGCTCACCTGCATGAAAACTTTGTAGCAAGGCACCACCGCCGAACATGGCGCGGTAGTGACTCTCGTGATGTTCGAATTTAGAATGTCCAATTGCGGCATGTTCGCGCTGCTCACTCCGAGCGCTTCGTATTTGCCGTCGCCCTCCGGATCGAGCACGCCGTTGAAAGGTGTGATTCCGGAAATGCTCAACGGCGATTGCCCGGCATAAAGTCCGGGACCGCCGTTTTGCCGATCGTACATCGCATGGCCCGCCAACGATCCGGCCACATTGTTCGAATCGGCGTAACTGATATTCGCTTCGCCTTTCGGCCCGGTGCGCAATTGCAAATAATCGCCGAGCGCGCGACTCGCCCAGCCGCATTGTCCGCCGATTATTGTCATCACGCCGCCGCGATGGACTGGATGCGTGCTTGCGCGGACCGGCGCGGTGAACGTAACGCCACCGGGATCGTGCGCGTTGGTTGATTGCACCATCCAAACACTCCACAAACCGTCGACCGCATCCGGGCCGTTGATGTTTTTTCCGCCCGGCGGCGGATTCAAAACATTTCTTCCGCAACCCGCGAAATCGAACGTGCCGCCTTCGTTCGCCACTGCATTCGTTCCGTACCAAACAATGTTCACGCGGCCGTCGTCGCCGGCGCTGATCCACGCGAACACGTTGTTGTGCAACACGCCATCCGGCGAACCCGAAGTGTCGATCGTGACCGGCGCGCTCCAGGTATTTCCCTGGTCGGTCGAATACGAATATTTCAAAACAGTGTCGCCCGTGATCGCGAGATCTCCGAGCGTGTTCGTGGCCGGACCCAGCGGCGCTTGTTCCCACACCGCGTAGAGATTCCCGGCATTGTCGATCGCTAAGGTCGGAAAGTTCGCGCCGGTTTTTTGGCCCGCGCCAAGATCGGCCACTAACAAGTCGGTGCAATTCAACCCGCTCGGATCGCTCACGTTCGCGACCGGCGCCCCGAACGCGACCGGGAAACAACGGCCGACCAGAATTTTGTTCAGGTCGACGTTGTCATGAACGACAAAGATGTGTTTCACCGGATTCGGCAGCGTCGCGTAAACGCCCGGCGAAATTGGTTGGCCTAACGTCGTCGCGACCGGACTTACTTCGTTGTTGCCCATGATCGCTTCATCGCAGCCGTTAACCGGCGAAATGTGATTGGCCGGACCGAATTCAACTCCCGCGGTTGGCTCGAGCCCGGTCACCGGCGAGCGATACATCACCAGAACGTTGTTCGCGGTTTGGCCGTTGCAATTCACGTTACCCGGTCCGATTTCGTCGTTCGCCAAATACAAGCTCCCGCCACTCAATGGATCGCCGTCGATCGCGTACCATTGTCGATCCACGACTGAATCGGGCACGCCGGTGTTGCTGCAAGTGAAGCTCGCGCCGGAATCATCCGAGCGCGCGGTGCTGAAATTCGCCAGAGTCAGATCGTTGAAATACAAACGACCGATCGAATCCACCGCGATCTCGCTGTCGCCGCCACCGTGACAAGTCGTGACTTTTCCTTCGAGCGGTGCTGCGCCCACGACCCACTTGAAAGTTTTGCCGCCATCGAGCGAGTGCCAAACCCAGCTCGTATCGGCTGAAGCCGAACCCGGCGCGCTTGTGTAAATCGTATGCTCGCCGTTTGCATTCAAGGTTGGATCGACCCGCAGCGATTCTTCAAACCCGGTGCCGCCGATGCCCGCGATGATTGGGTGTCCGAACGTCGGCGCGTTCGGAGGAGACGGAACGTTCAAGTTCACGCTCAGGTTCGCGGTTTGTCGCGCCTTGGTTTTGCTCGCGCGATTCAGCTTCAATTTTTGGAACGCGAGCTCGGGCTCATTGCGGCGCAGCGATTTCGAAGGCTGAAAACCAAGGGCGAATAGCAATCCAGCAGAAAGGATCAGGATGACCGCGAAGGCGCGGCGCAGATGCGTTTTCATGGGAGATGTCGATTTTAAACCAAACGTTTCGGCTGTTGGGAAATTTGTTTCTACCGCTTTGGAATCGGATTTGGCGCCACCGACGACTGCCACCGATTGCGAGAATTCCTGCCGGCACTCCGCGCGTTGATTTGTCGGTGCGCGGATGCTACGTAGGCTCGCTTCGGAGCTCCGACCGACGCGTTTGCAATGCCTGAAAAAAATTACAAAGACACGCTGAAACTTCCGCGCACGGATTTTCCGATGAAGGCGAATCTGACAACGCGCGAGCCGGAGTTGCTAAAAAATTGGAACGAAAGCCGGCTTTATCAGCGAATTCAGGAATCGCGCAAGGATCGCGAGCTGTTCGTGCTTCACGACGGCCCGCCGTTCGCGAATGGCGACGTGCACATGGGCACCGCGCTCAACAAAGTCCTGAAAGATTTCGTGGTGAAATCGCAAACGATGCTCGGCAAACGCGCGCCCTACGTTCCGGGCTGGGATTGCCACGGCTTGCCGATTGAATACAAAGTCGTGAAAGAGTCGCGCGATCTTTCGCCGCTCGAGGTCCGCAAGCGTTGCGACGCCTTCGCGCGCAAATATGTCGATCTTCAACGCGAGCAATTCAAACGGCTCGGCGTGCTCGGCGATTGGGAACATCCGTATCTGACGCTCGATCCCAAATACGAAGCGGAAATTTTGCGCGCCTTCGCGGTTTTCGTTGAAAAAAATCTCGTTTATCAATCGAAGAAGCCGGTTTTCTGGAGCACCGGCGCGCAGACCGCGCTCGCCGAAGCCGAAGTCGAATATCAGGAGCGCGACGACACTTCCGTTTACGTAAAATTTCCGATCACGAGTGGCGATTGGAAAGACCAGGCGAGCGTTGCGATCTGGACGACAACGCCTTGGACGTTGCCGGCGAACCTCGCGATCGCGGTCGATCCGAAAGAAATCTACGTGGTTCAGGAATTTCGCCGGGACGGAACGAGTGAAAAACTTTTGCTCGCCGATAAACTCGTCCCGCAATTTGTCGCGAACACGAAGTTCGAGCCGACCGGTGAACCGCTCGCTTCATTTCCCGGATCGAAGATCGACAAGATCAATGCGCGCCATCCGTTTTTAGATCGTGAGGCGATCGTGCTCACAGCCGATTTTGTGACGATGGACACTGGCACCGGCGCGGTGCACATCGCGCCCGGTCACGGCGAAGACGATTATCGTCTCGGTCGCGAACATAAACTCCCAATTTTGTCGCCGGTGGACGATCACGGAAAGCTTACCGACGAAGCCGGCGTGCCGAGTTTGATCGGCAAATACGTTTTCGATGCGAACAAGGACGTTGTGAATTTGCTGCGTGATCGCGGCAATTTGTTGGCCGCGCAGAATTTTCACCACAGCTATCCATATTGCTGGCGCTCGAAAACGCCGATCATCTTTCGGAACGTCGAGCAGTTCTTCATCCGCATTGACGATCTCCGCCCGCGCGCGCTCGAAGCGATTCACAAAGAAGTGAGATGGATTCCGGCCTGGGGCGAGAACCGAATTGCGGGCACGGTCGAATCGCGTCCGGATTGGGTGATCTCGCGTCAGCGAAGCTGGGGCGTGCCGTTGCCGGTTTTTTATTCCGCCGACGGAAAACCGATCCTCGATTCAAACGTGATTCGTAAACTCGCCGATCTTGTGGCCGAGCGCGGCTCGAACGTTTGGTTCGAACTGAGCGATGTCGATCTTGCGAAGCAACTCGGGTTGCCGGAAGGCACGACGAAACGGAACGACACGATCGACGTTTGGATCGACAGCGGCGTTTCGCATCGCGCGGTTTGTGCGTTGCATCCGGAACTGCGCGATCCGGCCGACATGTATTTAGAAGCGACCGATCAACATCGCGGCTGGTTTCAATCCTCGCTCATGACGAGCATCGCGTTGAACGATCGCGCGCCTTACAAGAGTTGCGTCACGCACGGTTTCGTTGTCGATCTTGATGGAAAGAAAATTTCCAAGTCGAGCACGTATGACAAACCGATGGACGCCGGCCATTTCGTCAACAAACACGGCGCCGATCTCGTTCGTCTTTGGGCGAGCAGCATTGATTACACGGCCGACGTCCCGTTCTCCGAAGAAATGTTCACGCGATTGGGCGACACCTACCGCCGGATTCGGAACACGCTTCGGATCCTATTGGGAAATCTCCACGATTTTTCAATGGAGGGTGCCGCACCTTCGACGCCAACTTTGGCTGATCGCTGGATTCTCGAGCGATTGGACCAAGTGATCCGCGATTGTCGCGCTGCCTACGAGGCATTCGAGTTTCATAAGGTTTATCACGTCCTGAATCACTTCTGCGCGGTCGATCTCAGCTCTCTATATATAGATATCACCAAGGACCGGATGTATTGCGATGCTCCGGACTCCTCCCGGCGCCGTGCGACCCAGGCGGCCATGCGCGAGATTTTCACCGCTCTTTGTCAGTTGCTCGCGCCGGTGCTCGCGTTCACGGCGGAAGAGGCGTGGGGATACGCGAACGCCGGCCGTTCGGTCCACATCGAAGAATTTCCGGTCGCGCAAGATCGACATCGTGGCACGGCCGAAACCGTTGACGAACTTTTGCGGCTACGCGGTGTCATTGGCCAGGCGATCGAGAAAGCGCGTCAGGACAAATTGATCGGCAACGCGCTCGAAGCCGCGGTTGTGTTGCGATCCAACTCAAAGGCAACGGGCGAGCTGAGCAAAGAAGAGCTCGAGGAATTTTTCATCGAGCGTGACGAAGACCGCTTATCAAAAGTGCGCCCGCTGTTGGCGTCATCGCGAACACGTTGGCAAAAGCAAAACACATCCCGACTTGTGCGATCGGTGCGAGAAAGTCGTCACTCAATGAAATACATCTTTGTCATTTCCCTGCCGCTTTATCTGCTGGACCGGTTGACCAAATATCTTGTCTTGCACTCGATCGAACCCGATCAGCCCGTCGTCGTGGTGCCGAACTTCTTCCATCTGGTCAACATCACGAATAGCGGGGCGGCTTTCGGTTCGTTCAAGAACAACAACACCTTCTTCATCGCAATCTCGGTCGTGGCGCTTTTGTTCGCGCTGGTTCTTTTGCTCGGCCGACATGAGTCCGGCTCAACTTCATCTCGATCGCTTCGGTTAACTCCAAATTTCTCACGCGATCTCTCGCTCTCGCTTTTGCTCGCGGGTGTTCTCGGAAATCTGACCGACCGTCTTCTTTACGGCCACGTGATCGATTTTCTCCTGTTCGATCTTCACATGCCATTCGCGCATCCGTGGCCGGCATTCAACGTGGCCGACTCGTGCATTTGCATTGCGGTTGTGTTTTTCGTGATCAATTCTTTTCGCTCCGAAAAGAAGATGCCGGAAACGGCGCAGCCTTAGCGGCGCTCGACGTCCGATTCGCGAAGCAGAGCGGGGCGGCTACAATGTCGGCGTGAACATTTCGCCGATGGAAACGACCGCGCGCGCAATCGCGCAGCGGCTTAGCGAGCGCGGGCACGCCGCGTACTTCGCGGGCGGTTCCGTACGCGACATGGTGCGCGGCTTGCCCGCGAAAGATTTCGACATTGCGACCGATGCGACGCCCGAGATGGTGCAGAAAATTTTTCCGCGGACTTACGCGGTCGGCGCGCACTTCGGCGTCGTTGTGGTGGTTGAGAACGAATTGAACTTTGAAGTCGCGACTTTTCGTTCGGACGGCGCCTACATCGATCATCGTCATCCGGTCGACGTTCGATTTTCTTCGCCCGAAGAAGATGCCAAGCGCCGCGATTTCACGATCAACGGAATGTTTTTCGATCCGGAGAAAAACGAAGTCATCGATTTTGTCGGTGGCCGGGCCGATTTGGAAAAGAGAGTTGTCCGCGCGATCGGCGACGCAGCCGCGCGCTTCGGCGAAGACCGGCTGCGAATGCTGCGGGCAGTGCGCTTCGCGACAGTTCTCGATTACAAGATCGACAACGGAACGTGGGACGCGCTCGTCGCGAATGCGGCATCGATAAACGAGATCAGCGCGGAACGCATTCGCGAAGAGTTGGTGAAAATTTTTGTGTCGTCGAATCGCGTGCGCGGTTGGGAGTTGCTCGATCAAAGCGGATTGATGCGCACGATTTTGCCAGAGCTCGACGCGATGAAAGGCTGTTTGCAGCCGGAACAATTTCATCCCGAAGGCGACGTGTTTCAGCACACGAAGCTGATGCTGGGATTGTTGCCGGAGGAAGTTTCCGCGCCCCTCGTCCTATCGGTTTTGTTTCACGACGTCGGTAAACCGGTGACCGCGACGGTCGATGAGACGGGACGGATTCGTTTCAACGAACACGATCGCATCGGCGCGGCGATGACGGAATCGATCATGGAACGATTGCGGTTTTCGCGGGCGGAAATCGACGCGGTGGTCGAGATGGTGCGGCAACACATGGTTTTCAAAGACGTGCCGAAGATGCGCGTAGCGAAACTGAAACGGTTCATGGCGCGTCCGACATTTGGGGAAGAGCTCGAGCTGCATCGGGTCGATTGCGCGAGCAGTCACGGAATGATGGACAATTATGAATTCCTTTTGCAGAAGCGCGAAGAGTTCGCGAACGAGCCGATCATTCCGCCGCCGCTCGTGCGCGGGAACGATTTGATCGCGATGGGAATGAAGCCGGGACCGAAGTTCGGCGAGATTCTCGAAGCGGTTGAAACGCGGCAGCTCGAAGGCGCATTGAAAGATCGACAGCAAGCGCTCGATTGGGTGAAAAGCGAATACGCGGAAACCACCAAGTGAAAAAGAACAGGCGTTCAACGCGTGCGCGCTGAACGCCTGCCTATTCCCTTACTAATTAATTCGCGTTAGTCGGTAATTGTTACAGTTGCGGAAGGTGCTTTGACTTTCTTGGCCTTTTTGCCGGTCGCGCCTCCGAAGGTATAACCGGATCCGGGCTGCAGAGTCATGATCACGGTTTCGCCCTTCTTCTCTTTCACGCCATCTGCAATGGCGTTGAGGGTAATGCTGGCCGCGCTTTGGCCAGCCGGAATCAACACTTGGGTTAGATTCGTGCTCAGGCTGTAGTCTGTTCCTGGACTTGCCTTACCTCCCACCACGAAAGCGACCAGTGTGTCTTGCGACACCGGCTGATCGGCCGAGATCGTGTAGACCGCGCTCGAGCCTTCATGGATTTGCGCCGGTGAAACGCTCAACCTGACGGTTGAAAGACCGTTGCCCGGCGTGGGTGTTGGGGTCGGTGTGAATCCAGGCGTCGGCGTCGGAGTTGCTGTCGGCGTAACTGTAGGCGTAGGCGTAGGAGTCGGCACCGGTGTAGCAGTCGGCGTAGGTGTCGCAGTTGGCGACGGAGTAGGTGTAGGGCTCGGCGCTGCATCGACACTAATTACGGCCGAGACACCGTTCACGCTCTGCATCCCGCGTGAGTCGGTGACAGTAAGTGACGCGGCGTAAGTGCACGGCCCGCTACCACACGCCTGGTTGTGATAATAGGTATGTGTGACTTGTGAGTTCGAGGTTGTGACACTCGGTGAACCATCGCCGAAGCTGAGCGTGTAGGAAGCGATCGTGTCCGGCGGAAAGGCGGTATCAGGATCGAATGACCCACTGCCGTCTAAGGTAGCGACGAATCCATCCGTGCCTGAAGTCGGATTCACCGTCAATGCGGCAACTGGCGGATTGTTCGGTCGCGTGCAGACGGCCCAGCTCTGACCCGCGCCGCTGTGATCGACGCCTTGGTCATTGTCCGGTGCGCGATCTGCAGGGCGGATCCAGTAGGTGTAAGGACCGCCCGGGGCCCCTTCAGCGGTGAAGATTATCGCATACGGACTGCGAACGGCCGGCGTTTCGCCGCTGTCGTCATAAACCGGAATTTTCGGAGCGGGTTCAGACGCTGCATGCAGTTCACCGACCGGAACATCGACCGTAATCGTTCCGTTCACTCCCGGATTGAATGTGCCGGTGGTGCTGGTCGTCCCGTTAGGGAAACTGTCGCTTGGCGCGTCGTATTCTCCCCAGCCGTAGACAACAGTGTCTCCGGCGCTGACCTGCGCTTCGGTGGCGTAAGTCTTTCCGTTGGGAGCAATCCAGGCTACGCGATAAATCATGAAGGCGTTGCCAGGCGCCGGCGTGCTGCTGAGATTCGCGATACTCGTTACCGTCGTAATCGTAGTAAGAGGATTATCGGCGGAGAATGAAACCGCGCTGATGTCCACGTTGTCGACCGGACCCTGCGCGCCTGGGGCAGGGTTGAGCGCATCGCCAACGTTGTCAGTGATTACATTTAGTCCACTGCACGAAGTAACTACGTTCGCCGGAATAGTTACCACTTTGAGATCAACCTCATTGCTTGGTAGACCGGTGCCCGCCGAGTTAATCGCCTGCACGAAGTAGTAGTAGTCACTCACTGCAGGATCGACAGTTCTGTCGACGAAGCTAGTCTTAGTCGTAGTTGTTCCGATTGGCGTAGGTGACTCGCTTCCTGAGGCGGTTCCGCGGAATACTTGATACTTTGTAATATCTGCGCCGCCATTGTCTGGAGCTTTCCAGGTGAGATATGCGGCGGTAGCGTCGCGCTCCCCAGAGAGACAGGCGGGCTTCGGAGGCAGAGCACCGATCGTGTCGGTGTTTGCGTCGTTGCTCTCGAATATTGATTTACCACCGGTCTGGCGTGCGACTCGCATGAAACCGACGAAATCGTTCGGGCCGGTGCCGGCGATACAACCGGTGCTCACGCAACCGTCGCTGTAGCCGTAAAGAACTCGGCCTTTGTCGTCGACGGTGATTTCGTTGAAGTCGAGAAGATTGCGCTGAAGATTGCTACCACCTGACTGCCAGACACCGGTCTTGCTTTGCACCGGATCGTTCGGCGTGGCATTGACCGTGGTCCAGTTTTTACCGCCGTCGTAAGTAGTCGCGATAAAGGCGAACCAGCGGCCCGGATAACTCAGGGCCTGATAATCGCCCGGGACATCCGAGCCGATGAAGCCCACTGCGGCGCGTCCTGAGCTGCCGCCGACCGCTTCAATCTCAACCGCGTTGACGATTCCATGAGTCGCTCCAAGATCGAAGTTGTTCGTCCAGGTAATTACGTTACTCACCGCATCGAGGTGACCTACTTGGACACGAGCGTGACCTTCCGGTGGTTGTCCTTGAGCCACTGGCTCGTTATTTATGTAAGCGTAGTAGACCGTGCTGTCGGAATCGATCGCAATGGATGGATCCGCGCCGGGTCGTTGTGAGAAAGCGCCGGGCACTTGAAAGAGATGCCAGGTGATGCCGCCGTCTGTGCTAAATGCACCGCCTTGTTGGCCGCTGCACTGCGGAATAGGCAACCAAACCGCGCCATCGGGAGCGACGTGGATGTGACCATGCAAGCCACCACACATTCCGTTAGGCGCGCTAGAGCCTTGGCCGGTGTAAGCGACAGTCGAAGGTCCGTAACTCACACCGAGATCATCGCTACGGTAACATTCCGCTGGGCCGACAATGTCTTGCGAGCAATAGTAAACCGCTTGCCCCTGGTTTAGCGGAGTATTGAGGGCGCTGAGAAGAGCCGGGTAAGGTCCAGTGCCGATCGACTCATGATCGGCTCCGCCGTTCGGCGCGGCGATGCCGAATGGAGTCCAACTGTCGCCGTCGTTGTCCGAGTAAGCGTAAACAGCGTTTGCACCGACGGTGGAGTTAGAAGCGAAAGTGCGGCCGCTCTTTTGATCCGTCCAAAGAATCGGATCCAGACCGAACGCGACCGTGCTATCTGATTTATCTTCCCACAAAGCTTCGCAGCACGCAGGTTGCGCCGGAGTGAGTAACTCTGGTGGAGTTAAACGCCAGACCGGTCCGTCATTCATTGTCATGATGCGACCGCTCTTTGGATTGAAACCAATATTAAACTCACCGCTCTTTGATTTCGCAGAGCCGGGAGGAGCGTAGAAATTTTGAAAACGCGGCTGACCAGGCACTGTCGGGTCAGCGCCCCCGAAAGTAGCGCTGCCGGTGCTGCCGCCTGTGATTAACTCAGCCGATACCGTGACCGTTTCGCCGGTCGGAGTGTAGGGAACGACTTTGATCGTGTAATTGTGAGTTCCTTCGGAAACGGGAATCGTCGCGATCTCCGGATTCGCACCGCTGGCCGATTGAAAATCCGCTGCCTGTCCACCGTTTGTCTTAGTACAATCGGGAGTCGGACAATCGGTTCGGGGATTTTGGTAAACGTAAAGATCGTAATCGGCTTTGCCGGAATTTCCGGTAGGAGTCCAACTCAAAGTCACTTTGATGGACGCGCCGGGATGTTCAGTCGAAAAGCCCGCTGGTAAATCCGTGGTTAATGCAAAGTCGTCACAAGGCTGTGCAGGATTATTGCACTCCGGGCCCTGATCGACTTCGATGACCGGTGTTGCGTTCACGACGAAGAACGGACCAGCGGTGTAGGTCGCGGACGGCATGTTCGGAGTGATGGTGCCGTTCGACGGTGTCGAAGCGAAACTCCACATGCCGAAAAAGCCACTCGCAACGAAAAGTAAAAACGCGGCAAAGACGCGCGGGCTGACCAAGCCCGGTTGGGAATCACGATTTGTTTTCATGTTGAGGTAAGAATCGAAAATCCGAAGAAAACGGTCGTATCGACTTGAATCCTACTGACTAAGGAAAATTCTTATCCGCATGTCGGGCCTTGGCGGAATGCGACATTGCCGGGAAAGCAGCGCGGTGCTCGGCGCGTTTTTGGAACTCGTCGAATCGAACGAGCGATTGCTTTGACATCGCAGATCGAGTGACGAACATCGGAGACGGATGAAAATTCTAATGATCAGCGCTGAGGGACCGCCGATGTTGCACGCCGGCGCGCTGATCGACGTGATGGATGCGCTGCCGCACGAATTACGCACGCGCGGTCACGAAGTTGCAGTCGCGTTGCCGTATTACCGCGAGATTCGCGAGAACGTCGCCTTCAAGGAGGAAGACACCGGCGTGACTGTCGATGTTCGCGTCGGCGAAAAAACTTACATCGCCGAGTATTTGCAGGGTCACACCGCGAGCGGCGTGCAGTTGTTCTTCATTCGCTGCGACGAATTCTTTGATCGCGAGGGAATTTACGGCGAGCACGGTAAGCCTTACGAAGACAATGCGGAGCGTTTTGTTTTTTTCAGCAAAGCCGCGGTGGAATTGGCGCGGCGATTAACCCCGAGCCCGCAAGTTCTTCATCTGCACGACTGGCCCGCCGCGCTGGTGCCGGTTTACGTGAAGGCGCACCGGCTTCCGTTTTCCACCGTGCTCACAATCCATCACCTCGCGGAGCAGGGAAGCTTTTGGGGATTGGATTTTCGCCTAACGAATCTTCCGGAGCGTTTCTTCACCCTCCGTGGCGTGGAGTTTTTCGGGAAGCTGAATTTTCTCAAAGGCGGGATTTTGTTTGCCGATCGCGTGACGACGGTGAGTGAGCGTCATCGCCGCGAGATTCAAACGCCGGAGTTCGGTTGCGGACTCGACATCGTCCTGCGCGAAAACGCGCACAAGCTCAGCGCTATTCTTCACGGCGCCGATTATTCGAAATGGAATCCCGCGGACGATAAGCTATTGCCCGCGAACTACACGCCGGATGAGCGGTGGGGAAAACAACTCTGCCGCGACGCTTTATTGAATGGCTTGCGTTTGGATGGCGCGCCGCGCGGCCCGGTGTTCGGAATGGTGACGCGCGTCGTTGGCGAAAAAGGCTTCGATATTCTGGTGCCGGTGCTCGATCGCATTCTGGCCGACGACGTTCGCGTCGTCATTCTCGGCGAGGGCGATCTAAAATATGAATCCGCCCTGGCGATGACCGCACGCAAATTCCCGCACAAGTTCGCTTACCGCGACAGTTACGATGAAAAAAGCGCGCACGTTTTCGAAGCGGGCATGGACATCAGTTTGATTCCATCGCGATTCGAACCGGCTGGTTTGAGCGCGATGTACAGTTTGAAATACGGCACACTCCCGGTCGCGCGCGCCACTGGTGGAATTCAAGAGATCATCGAAGATTATGATCCCTGGAGCGACAGCGGTTACGGATTCCTCTGCTACGAATACTCGACCGAAGCGTTCTGGGACGCGATCAAACGCGCGCGCGAGATTTTTGAGGAGCCGGAACTTTGGGGAAGATTGATGGACCGCGCGATGGCGAGGAATTTCTCGTGGTCAACCGCGGCCAGGAGCTACGAAAAGCTTTACCACGAGATCCTCGGCCAGTCCGAAGCTGAGGCGGCATAATTACCTGGCTCCAGTGGGGCCTTCTTCTCGCAGGAGCGCAAATTTTTATCGCGAAGAGGGGTCGATCTTAGGGTAGAGTCCGTCCCCTCGCGGTGAAACGGCTGTGAGCCGAAGCACTCGCGAATAAATGTGTAAGCTCGCCGTCCAAAAACGGCACATCACTCTAGTTTATGCCAATTGAAACCGCGGTCGCCCGGGAGGCGACAAGTCCCTACGACGCAACTTTTGCGATCCCGTCGGCATTTGCCAAGCTCGGGGCGCTTCGCGCTTCGCTCTTGCTGCGGCCGTGGTCGCTCGGATTGATGGTGACTTTGCTCCAAGTGGTCGTGGCGGTTTTGCTTTTGGCGCCGGAGGGACCGTTTTCGTTCCGCTATCAAACTTTAGTGCAGCACGACGGCTACTGGTTCGCCAACATTATCGACCGCGGCTACCAGACGATCGTTCCCCCGATCAATCATAAGGTGATGGAAGTTTCCAACGTCGCCTTTTTCCCCGCGTATCCCGCGTTGGCCGGGGCGATCCGCGCAATGTCCGGCGTGGAAACTGAAACTGCGCTCCTCATCGCGGCCCAACTCGCGGCCTGGGCCTTCTGGACTTACTTCTTTCTTTTCTGTGCACGTTGGAAAATTTCTCCAACGCTTCGCTTCTTCGGCGCGTTGTCGATCCTGGCCCATCCCGCTGCATTCTTTCTCGTCGCGGGTTATTCCGAATCGCTCTTTCTCATGGCGCTCATCGGATTCATTTATTGGAGCGGCGCTCAGGGGCGTGCGGCTAAATTTATGGCCGCGGTTCACGGAATCATCATGTCGGCCACGCGCATCGTCGGCGTTCCGTGCGCCGCGTTTCCGGTCGTGCGCGCGGTTTGCAATAACGGTTGGGGCGCGTTGCGCGATGTTCGCGGATGGTTCCGCAATTACGGCAGCGCTGTGATTGGAATGGCTACCGCGATTCTCGGGGCGGTTTCGTTTTTTGTTTACTGCCAATTCCGCTGGGGACGTTGGGACATGTACATGCTCACGCAAGCCGCCGGCTGGAATATTGAGCCTGACTATTTTGCGGTGTTTCGGCCGGCGAGTTACCGCTGGCTGCTCCCGCAATTGCACGATCCGACGCAGATGAGTCAGATGTCGATGACCGTCGGCGCGCTGTTGCTCGTCGGAATGGCGATTGCCGAATTCATCCCCGCGCTTCGCCGCGCTACCGGATGGCAAACGCGCATCGGTATCTACTTTTGCGCGGCCGTCATTTATTATATCTCGGTCGCCGGCGTCGCTTCACTCGAGATGGAAAGCATGCTTCGCTACGAGTTCTGCGTGCACGTTCTGATCGTGCTCGCTTTTCTGCATTATGTGCGTCAATTTTCCGTCCCACCGCCGCTTCTGCGCGCGTTCGGGATCGCAGCTGCGGTATTGGTCGGCGCTCTCGCGTTGGCTGTCCAAGGCTGGTAGATTTTGAATTTTACTCGAGGGAATTGGGTGGCCTAAGGAATGAAAACAACTGTTGCAATTATTGGAGCGGGACCCGCGGGATTGACCGCGGCCTATCTCCTCACCAAAAACAAAGTGGACGTTACCGTGCTCGAAGCCGATCCGGTTTACGTCGGCGGAATCTCTCGCACCGCCAAATACAAAGGATTCCATTTCGATATTGGTGGACACCGTTTCTTTTCAAAATCGAAAGCGGTGGAAGATCTCTGGACCGAGATTTTACCGAACGACATGCTGCATCGCCCGCGCTCGTCGAAAATTTATTACGGCGGCAAATTCTTTACCTACCCGCTGAAACCGTTCGAGGCGTTGATCAAGCTCGGCATCGTAAGATCGACAATCTGCGTATTGTCCTGGCTCAAGGCGCGGGTCTTTCCGGTGCGCAAGCCGCGAAATTTCGAAGACTGGGTCAGTAATCAATTCGGCAAACGTCTCTTCAACATTTTCTTCAAGAGTTACACCGAGAAAGTTTGGGGGATGAGCTGCAAACAAATCTCCGCGGATTGGGCCGCGCAGCGCATCAAAGGTTTGTCGCTCGGCAGCGCAATCAAGAATGCGTTCTTCAAACAGAAACCGGCGAACGGTGATCGCACGAAAGTTATTAAGACGCTGATCAATTCCTTTCGTTACCCGCGCAAAGGCCCGGGCATGATGTGGGAGGCGGCTGCGCTGAAGGTGAAGGAATTCGGCGGCAAAATTGAAATGGGCGCGCGCGTGAACGGCGCCGCTTACAACGAAGCCGGTGAAACTTGGACGCTTACATTCAAGGATCGCGAAGGAAATCAGCACTCGCTCGAGGCCGATCACGTGATTTCATCCGCGCCAATGCGCGAGCTCGTTTGCGGTGTTCAACCGCCGGTTTCGGATCGCACGCGCCGCGCGGCGGAAAATTTGAAGTATCGTGATTTCGTCACTGTGATGTTGATTTTGAAGGAGCGAAACAAGTTCTCGGATAATTGGATCTACATCCATGATCCGCGCGTGAAGGTCGGCCGCGTGCAGAATTTCAAATCCTGGTCGCCCGAAATGGTGCCGGATCCGAACATGGCCTGCTACGGCCTGGAATATTTCTGCTTCGAAGGCGACGGCCTTTGGGAATCGAAAGATGAAGAGTTGATCGAGCTTGCGAAGCGTGAGCTGATTCAAATCGGCCTCGCGCATGAAGGCGACGTTGTCGATGGAACAGTCGTTCGTCAGAAAAAAGCGTATCCGGTTTACGACGACGATTACGCGTTGAACGTGGCGACGATTCGTCAGGAGCTCGACACGAAATATCCGAACCTGCATCTCGTCGGCCGCAACGGAATGCACAAATACAACAATCAGGATCACGCCATGATGACCGCGATGTTGTGCGCCGAAAATATTTTGGCGGATGCGAAGCTTTACGATCTCTGGCAGGTCAACGCTGATGCGGAATATCACGAGCAAGGCGACGAAGCGCCCGACGATAAAACCGGCTCGGCACTGCGTCTTGTTCCAGGTCGCGTCAAAGAGGATCGCGAAGCGGAGCTCGCTTCGGAAAAGTAACTACTGCCGAATCTCAATCGGTGTCCAATCGGGCGTGACGCGATAGAGTTCTTCGATCTCTTCGTCGGTCAACGCGATGCAGCCCGCGGTCCAATCTTGCATGCGATGAAACGCGCCGGTCCAGCCGCCGCCGTTGCGAATTCCGTGGATCATGATGTCGAAGCCGGCATTCACGCCGCGCGCAGCCGCGCGCGTGTTGTCTTCATCCGACGGGTAAGAAACGTGAAGCGCGAGATGATAATCACTTTCCGGATTGCGCCAGTCGATCCAGTAAAATCCCTCCGGCGTTTTCATGTCGCCTTCCTGCTCTTTTGCGCCAACGGGATTTCGACCGAGCGCCACGCGATAGTCCTTTAACTTTTTCCCGCCGCGAAAGATCGACAATCGCCGGGCCGACTTCTCAACCAGGATCCGGTCGATTCTTGTTTCCGCGGGCAACGGATTCCAATTGTAGTGCGCGTAAAGATAAACGCCGCCAATCAGCAAAACCATTGCGACCAGT
>QHOZ01000065.1:20824-21234 GCA_003219495.1 Verrucomicrobiota bacterium
CATGTTCGCGTGAATACGGGTGGTCCCATTTTTCGGAAGCGATTTGGCGCGCGGTGTGGGGCGCGTTTTTCAACGGATTGTTTTGTTTGTCGATCTTTCCGGTTGCGACCACCTCGATTTCCGCCCGAATCGAAATCATCGCGTCGCAAAACCGGTCGAGCTCGTGTTTTGGTTCGCTCTCAGTCGGCTCGATCATCATTGTGCCGGCGACCGGCCACGAAACCGTCGGCGCGTGAAATCCGTAATCCATCAAACGTTTCGCGACGTCCTCGACTTCGATGCCGACGGATTTCCATTGGCGAAGATCGACAATGCATTCGTGCGCGACGAGTCCACGTTTGCCTTTGAACAAAACCGGAAAATGCGGATCGAGGCGTTTCGCGATGTAGTTCGCATTCAGAATCGCCATC
>QHOZ01000066.1 GCA_003219495.1 Verrucomicrobiota bacterium
CGCTGGATCACGATTGGCTACTGCAAAATCTCGAGCGCGTTCGGATCGGACTGGTTGAAGACGGAACCGCGATCGGTTCAGCGATGGCATCAGCCGCAAATCGGTTAAACGACAAACATTCGAAGAGTCGTGTGATCGTTCTTTTGACGGACGGCGAAAATAACATGGGGAAAATTTCACCCGACACCGCCGCGGAAGCGGTCAAAGCGCTCAAAATTCACTTTTACGCGATTGGAGCGGGCATCAACGGAATTGCGCCTGCGCCAATCTTCACTCAGCGCGGGCCGATGACGGACATGCTCGGCAATATGCTATATCAAAACCAGCGGGTGGAATTCAACGAAGCCGGTTTGCGGCAGGTCGCAAAAATCGCGGACGGAACTTTCTTTCGCGCGACCGATACCAAATCGCTCGAACAGATTTACAGCGACATCGACAAGCTGGAGAGATCCACCGTCTCGGTAAAAAAATATCAGCAGTATCGCGATCTCTTCCCGCTTTGCATCATGAGCGGAGCCGGTCTGCTCGTCGCGCAACTGCTCCTGTCGCAAACGATTTGGAAGAAGCTGCCGTGAAGTTGATGTCGATCTTATGAGCTTTGGATCTCCGAGCTGGTTTTGGGCGCTGCTGGGAATTCCGGTTCTCATCGCGCTCTTTGTTCATGCGGAACAACGCGCTGCCGCCAAACTGCGTGAATTTGTTTCGCCCAAATTATTACCACAACTTTCGGCAACGCTGCATCGCGCGCGACGCGCGGTTCGATTCGGATTCCTGCTGCTCGCCCTCGCTCTTGCCATCGTCAGTCTCGCGCGTCCGCAGTGGGGCTACACTTACCAGGATGTGCAACGTAAAGGACTCGACTTGCTTTTCGCCGTCGACACTTCGCGCAGCATGCTCTCGAATGACGTGCCGCCCAATCGGCTCGAACGCGTCAAACTCGCGGCGCAGGATCTCGTCAATCAACTCCAAGGCGATCGCGTCGGTCTGATCGCGTTCGCCGGCCGCGCGTTCTTGCAGGCGCCGTTGACGATCGATTACCAGGCGGCAATCGAGTCAATCAACGATCTCGACACGAAAATTATTCCCGAAGGCGGAACGAATATTTCGGACGCGATCAATCTCGCCGTGCAAACGTTCGGCAAGAGCGCGGCCGGGAACCGCGCACTGATTATTTTCACGGACGGCGAGGACCTCAAGGGCGAGGCCGTGAACGCGGCGAAGGCAGCAACAGATGCCGGCGTGAAGATTTTCACAGTCGGCGTCGGGACGCCGCAGGGCTCGCTCATTCCAATTTCGGGCGACGATGGCGGAACAGCTTTCGTCAAAGATTCCGCCGGGCAAGTGGTGAAATCGAAACTGGATGAAAAGCGTCTGCGCGAAATCGCCGAAGCGACCGGCGGATTTTATCTCCATCTCGAGAGCGGACCGCAAACCATGTCGCAACTTTACTCGCAGGGTTTGGCGACCATGAAAGCGGCCGAGATCGATGCGCGCTTGTCGCGAACGCCGATCGAGCGCTATGAGTGGCCGCTCGGCGCGGCGATGCTCGCACTGACGATGTCGATCTTGATTGGCGAACGAAAGCGGACTCGCGCGCGCGCAAGTGTTCCGCGCGCGTTGAAAGTCGCGATTCCTGCGACCGCACTCTTGTTAATATTCGCGCGGCCCGTGTTCGGCGCCGCGACCAATGGGCTGAGCCTTTATCGCGACGGAAAATATAACGACGCCTACAAAAGTTTTCAGGACGATCTTCAGACGCATCCCGATTCATCGCAAAAGGAGCGAATCGAATTCGACGCCGGCGCGGCCGCGTTCAAGATGGGCGATTACGACAAAGCGCTACAATCGTTCAGCAACGCACTGCTGTCGCCGGACAAGAAAATCCAGGAGAACACGCATTTTAATCTTGGTCGCACGCTGGAGGACCGCGCCGATGTCGATCAAGGAAACGATAAGGCGTTGAAGGATCTGACGAGCGCGGCGTCCCATTACGAATCGACGCTCGCGCTGAATCCGAAGAATGAAGCGGCGCGCGCGAACCTCGAAGAGGTGAAAAAGAAGATCGAGCGTTTGAAACAGCACCCGAAACAAACGCCGACGCCTCCGCCTCAACAAAATCAACAGCAGAAAAAAGATCAGCAGCAACAACAGGGCGGCGGCGAGCAGAATCAAGATCAACAGCAGCAACAACAATCGCAGAGCAACTCCGGCGGACAGGACCAAAACCAGCAACAGCAAAATCAACAGCAACAAAATCAGCAGGCCCAGTCGCAGAACCAATCGAGCAAGGATCAAAATCAAAATTCGCAAAACAAATCCAAACAGCAGCAGCAGCAACAGCAGATGGCGAAGAACGAGCCGCAAAAGAATCAACAGCAGCAATCAAAACCTGGCGAAAGCCCGAGCCCGTCGCCGTCGGAAGGAAAAGATCAGCAACAGCAAGGCAATCAGCAGTCGCCATCGCCGGGCAAAGATAAAAATCAATCCGCGCAAGATCGATCCCCCTCCGCCAAGGCTCCGTCGGACAACCAATCGCAGAACAAACAGGAACAACCCGAGGAGTCGCCGACTCCGGGCGGCGGCGAAGATCAAATGTCAACGCCTCCGGCGGGCGAGGGCCAGGGCGACGACGAACAAGCAAGTCCGTCCGCAACGCCGACTGGTTCGCCGCAGAAAAAATTCGCGGGAGAGATCAAGGGCGCTAACGACCAGCAACAGCCGGATTCACAACAGCAGGCCGAACAATTTGCCGAAGGCGATCCGCAAAGCGGCCAAATGACGGAGAAACAAGCGGAAGCGCTTTTGAAATCGATGAAGGACGAAGAGCGTCGGGTGCTGCTTGATGAACGCAAGGTGCGACGTCATGTCTATAATGATTGGTGACCGCCGGAAGGTTGAGAGTTGAGAAAATGTCGATCCGCACACGCATTTTGATGATTGCCCTGCTTGGCCTAACGAGCCAGGCCCGGGCCGCTGCGCCGAGCGTGACCGCGGTCTTGAGCGATTCGCAACCCGAAGTCGGACAGATGGTGCAGCTCGAAGTTAAAGTGAGCGGCGCGCAAAGCGCAAATGTTCCCGAGACAATTTCGATCGACGGATTGGAGATTCATCAAACCGGGACATCGCGACAGTTCGAAATGCACAATTTCGACGTCACGAGCAGCGTCACTTACAATTACACGATCATGCCGTTGAAGGCGGGGCGATTCAAAATTCCTCCGCAAACGGTTCGCGTTGGCAGCGATTCATTAAAGACACCGGAGCTTGTGCTGAACGTCACCCAGGGAGCTGCCGGCGGATCGAACAGCGCGAGCGGCTCCGGGCAAAGCGGACAATCAGGGCAGGCCGCGGTCGGAAGGAGAGTCGCATTTGCAGAATTAGTAATCGGAAAGAAAGACGCCTACGTCGGCGAAGTCATTCCGGCCGAAATCAGACTCGCCTTCGACAGTCGCGCGCGCGGGCGATTACAGGAGGGACCGGAACTTTCGGCTCAAGGTTTTACCACGCAAAAATTACAGCAACCGCGCGAAAATTTGGAAACGATCGGCGATCGCACGTATCAAGTGCTGACATTCAAAACTGCGCTCGCGGCGGCGCGTCCGGGAAAATTCGAGCTGGGTCCGGTAACGGCGAAAGCGATGATAGTAATGCCGCGGCGGCCAAGCACAACGCCGCGCAGTTCGCGCAATCGTCCGCGCTCACCGTTCGACTTGTTCGGGCTCGACGATCCGTTCTATGATCCATTCTTCAGCGATCCGTTCGGCAGCATGGGCGAACGCGTCGAGGTGCCGATCAAGAGCGAGACCGCTGAGATCAACATCAAACCGCTTCCACCCAACGCGCCTGCGAACTTCTCCGGCGCGGTCGGAAGTTTCACGATGAACGTAGACGCGAAACCAAAAACGGTTCAAGTCGGCGATCCTATTACCGTCACATCGACAATCACCGGCCGCGGCAACTTCGATCGGATGAATGCGCCGGCGCTGGAGGACGAGCGCGGCTGGCACAAATATCCGGCCTCTTCGAAATTCAAACAAGACGACGACGTCGGAATCAGCGGCGAAAAGACTTTCGAGATGGTGATTGCGCCTAACGAAAAGAAGTCGGCGGTGCCGCCGCTCGTCTTCGCGTTCTTCGATCCCGCACAGGAAAAATACGTCACCCTGCGAAGCGACGCGATACCCATCACGGTGGAAGGCGGTGCGGCGCCGGCGCCGAGCGTTGCGGCTGCACCGAGTGCGCCGGCAACCGCGGCGACACCGACCGCGACCGTCGCGATTACGCCATCGCCCACGGCAAAGCCGCAGGATATTTTGTATCAGATGAACGA
>QHOZ01000067.1:0-8915 GCA_003219495.1 Verrucomicrobiota bacterium
CGTTTTCCACGCTCCATTCGGTCACGAGATCTTTTGGAACATCGACATCTTCCATTTCGCGGCCGCCGTACTTCACGCTCCGGACGCGTTCGTTGGTGAAATCGTAGAGCAACGCGCCGCGATCGCCGAAAATTCGTAACCGATCGTTCGGTGCGCCGGCATGAACGCCGCTGAACTCAAGCACGCCTTCGGCGCCGTTCTCGAACACGCAAAGCACGTTCAACATGTCCGGAACAATGACGTGATAACCGCGCCGTTCCGCATTCAAAATTTTTCCGCGCGCGAACACGCCAGTGATGTCGCCGAGCCAGCGTTGCATCACTTCGATGTAAATTCCGAGCGTCAGCACGTTCAGCCCGCTGATCTCGATCTTCTGCCGCCAATGCGCGGGCGCTTCCGGATTCAAGTAAACGCCGGTAAAGCTTTGCATGCGGATGTCGTGCGGTTTGCCGATGAAATTTTCGGCGAGCAATTTCTTGATCATCAGATCGGCGCGCATTCCGAACGGCGGCGGGCAAAGCATCGTGACGAGCTCGGGAAAACGTTTCGAGGTCGCGAGCATTTCTTCCGCTTCCGCGAGGTCCATCGACATTCGTGCCTGACAAAAAACATGTTTGCCGGCTTCGAGCGCCGAAACCGTGACCGCCGAATGCATGTAAGGCGGCGTGCCGATCCAGATGATGTCGAGATCGGGCAGCGCGAGAAGATCGGCCCAGTTCGCCATCGGCGTCGCGCTCGGCAAATTTTCCTTACAAAACGCTTCGCTGCTTTCGTAGGTCGAGTTCGAGACGGCAACAATATCGACGTCGGGATTTTTCTTGAGCGCAGGCAAATGCCGCGTTTTGACGATGTTCCCCGCCCCGACGATTCCGATCCGCAACTTCTGATTACTTTTCTGAGCCATGATTCAATGTGAGATGTCGATCTTGCACAGCCATCGCGATTTGCGCGAGCAAACTTTGACGGCGGAAAGCGAGTCTCTGTTCAACAATCGTTTGACAAGGAGCAAGCGCGCGGCATCTTGTGCGCCCCCCGTTCAAGCACTATGTCGAGAATTTGCGCTATTACAGGATCGAAGCCGACGCGTGGCAGTGAGATTCACCGTCGCGGTATGGCCAAGAAAAAAGGCGGCGTCGGCCGGCACGTGACCAAAAATGTGCCGCGTATGTTCGTGCCGAACCTGCACGAGCACCGCATCTGGGTGCCCGAGCTCAAAAAATTCGTTCGCGTGCGCGTGACTCCGCGCGGCTTGAAGACGATCAACAAGAACGGCGCATACAAAGCGCTGAAAAAAGCCGGCGCGATCTAGGTCCGAGCCGGACTGGCTCTTTAACTTCCGCCGATTTCTGTTTCTTCCGCAGGCGAGACACCTGCCTCCACAGTTGCTTCGGGTTCTTTTTTAACCGGCGCGGGTTCTTCCACCGGAGGCGCGCCTGCTTCAACACGCGCTTCTTTGTCCGCAGCTTGCGCAGCGGCCTTTTCATTTTCTTTTTCCGCAGGCGGCTGCTCGCTTGTGACTTTTTCTTTTTGATCCGCGGCCGGCGCGGTCGCCTCTACCGCTTCTTCTTCTTTCTCTTTCGGTTTAATTTTCGCGCGCGGCAGATCGAGCGAGCCGTCATTGAACTCGATCACGTGACCGGCCGAGATCAGCCAGAGTAAATCGGAAGCGAGCGCCATTTTCGCGCGCTCCGTTTCCTCACCGTTAAGACCGACAATTAACTTATCGGCCAATTCTTTCCGGCCAATGCGCGGCTGAGCGGCAATCGCTTCGACAATCGTTCGCACTTGTGACGAGACGGCGGTTTGTTCTTGCGTGAGCAGGCGCGGATAAATCGAAGAAACAAAAAGCATTCCCTTGCGATGACGAAAAACATGGAGCCCGGTTTCGCGAAACCGGTTCGCCAACTCCTGCATCATCGGCGACGGCGATCTCATTTCGCGATTCCATTCCTGCTCGATCAACCGCGAGAGAACGCGATCCTGCATTTCCCGGCTCGCCGGACCTTCGATCGCCACTTCGGAAACGGTCCGCAATAGCGCGGGCAAATAAGTTTTTTCGAAATGCTTCTCCGCTTCCGTGATCGACGAAAAAGTTTGGGGCGGCTCTTCGCGCGTTGAAAACGTGGTGACCTTGCGCGCGTCTTCCTTCCACTTCTCGACCACGGCCGGATCGCTGACGATCTCGATCTGGCGTTGAAACTCGGGGAAGTTCATCCGGCGGCTGTAACGCTGCTCGTACAGATTCCGCAATCGCCGCTGATAATCGTGATGATTGGTCGGCCCGAGCAACGTTCCGCTGAAACGATCGCGCGCGACGTTGGTGAGATTTCCTTTGATCGGGTCGGTCTCAGTGATCTCGACTTTGTAAAGATCGTCTTGTGTGAAACGAAACGCGCTCCGCTCGAGAAATTGTCGATCGGTTGAGATCGCGCCGTTTTCGCCGAGCTGAAAGAGCGAAGTGTCGGCGGGCGCGGTCAGTTTCAAGTCATGGCGGGTCGCTTTTTCCAGAAACAAACGCGCGAGCGCGAAACGTGAGTACGCGACCGGCCCCGATTTGATTTGCGCGACGACATTTTCGAACGCGGAGATGCGCGGAAAAAATTTCACCGCGATCGGCGGCAGCGGTTTTTCCGGAAGCGGCGGCCGCGGACGATGCTGATGTCGATCTTTGCGATGGCGATCATCCCCGCGCGGACCGCGCGGACCTTTTGGGCCTGGCCTGCGCTCGCCTTGGCGATCATGCGCGCGCTCGCCCGGTTTCGCGTGAGAAGGCGCGCGATCAAACTCGCGACGCGGACCTCTCCGATCCGGTCCACGCTTATCACGCGGCGGGCGGCGATCCCGTCCGCGGCGCTCTTGTCGATCTTCGCCGTCGTGCTGCGCGAAACGTTCGCCCGGCGCGGGCTCGTTGACCCACGCGGGAAGTATTTTCAAATCGACTAAATCGTCGAGCTCGAGAGGCGCGTCTGGCACGAATGTTCTCTACGCCAACTGCGGTGCGGCGAGCCGTGGGGTAAGCGTTGCCCTCCAACCCAAAAAATTTTTATGGCTGACAAAACGATTGAGGAAAAGGTCAAGGACATCATCGTCGAACAGCTCGGTGTAAATCCGGAGCAGGTCACGCCGCAGGCATCGTTCATCGAAGATTTGGGCGCCGATTCGCTCGATATCGTGGAACTGGTGATGGCGTTCGAAGAAGAATTTTCCGTGGAAGTGCCGGACGAAGACGCGGAGAAACTCCAAAACGTTGGCGACGTGATCAATTACATCAAAGAGCGCGCCAAATCGCAGGGCGGCGGCGGCGGTGGCGAAGCAGCCGGCGGCAGCTAATCTCGCGCACGCGGATCAAAATTCGTAGCAGCAAGTACGTAAAGATTCGGCCCCAGTTTTCCTTTAACGAGCGCGCAACGCTTGTTTGAAAAATTGGGGCTGAGTTGTTTCGCGGTTGCGCGCGCGCGCGACGCGCTGAGACTAACGACCATGGATTTCGGCCTGCTCGAGAAACCGTTGCTCCATATTTGGGGCCATGACGTTTCGTTTCTCGGCATCATCGCCTTCGTAATCTGGTTCGCGGTTGGCGTGGCGCTGTCGCGCGTGGCGCAGCACGACGTGATTCGCCGCCTTCTCAGCCGGTTAAAGATCGACGTCAATCTGATCGCGATCATTACGACGATCCTGAGTTTGGCCGTGCTCGTCTTCTTCTTCATCACCGCGGTCAACGCCGCGGGCGTGCCGCTTTCGTGGAACGCGCCGTTGCCGGGCCTGAATCTGAGTTTGTTTCAGATTTTCCTGCTCATCGCGCTATTGATCGCCGTCTTTTGGTTTTCGTCGCGCACGAAACGTTTTCTGTTCAATCGCTTTCTCGCGAACAGCGGCCTCGAGCGCTCGTTGCAGTACGCGATCGCGCAAATCGTCAGCAACATTGTTCTCATCGTCGGCATTTTCATCGTGCTCGACAACGCCGGCATTCATCTCGGCGCGCTGACGGTGTTCGCAGGCGCGGTCGGCGTCGGAGTCGGTTTCGGTCTGCAAAACATCGCGAGCAATTTCATCAGCGGCCTGGTCATTCTCGCGGAACGGCCGATCACCGTTGGCGACCGCGTCGAAGTCGCGGGCGTCATCGGACAAGTGCAGCACATCCGCGCGCGCAGCACCGTCATCGTGACCAACGACAACATCACGATGATTGTGCCGAATTCGAAATTCATCGATTCGCCGGTGACGAACTGGACCTACGGCGATCCGCGCGTGCGTTTTCGAATTCCAGTGGGGATCGCTTACGGAAGCGACATCGAGAAAGTTCGCGCCGCGCTGATCGCGGCCGGGAAAGATAATCCGCATACGTTGAGCGATCCCGAACCGAGTGTGTTTCTCGAGAAATTTGGCGATAACGCGATCGAATTCGAGTTGGTCGTCTGGAGCAGCGAGATGAGTTACCGGCCGCGCCGTTACCGGAGCGAGATAAATTTCGCGATCGAAAAGAATCTTCGCGAGGCCGGGATCGAGCTCGCCTTCCCGCAGCGCGATCTCCACATTCGCAGCGGAGTATTGAAAGTTCAGAACGTCGATAGCGCGAAACAAGATGCGCGATGACTTCGTCGTTCGTTTCTCGCAAGGCACGGCCAGGATCCTGAAATTATCGGACGTGCGGAAGCTAGACGCCTGGAAACACGCATTCGAGGGCCAGCCGAAAGATCATCGCTATTACGAGCTCATCGAAGAAACCCTGGCGAACGATTTTGAATTTCGCTACGCGGTGCTCGAAGACGGCGCCGGAAATATTCGCGCGATCCAATCGCTTTTTTTTGTGCGGCAAAACCTGATCGAAGGCGTGCGCGGAATTTTTCGGTCGGTTGTCGATCTTGTCCGCAAAGCATTTCCGTGATTTCTAACGATGCGCGTCCTGATGATCGGCTGCGCCGCGGGCGCGGGTGAGTTGGACGCGAAGAATTCCGGCGACGAACGCTGGATTGCCGAAGCGCTCGGCCCAACGCTTCTCGCGCACGCGCGCGCGAACAAAGCTTCGCTGATTGTCTTCAAAGATTTCCTCGCGCGCTACCGGGAGGCGCTCAAAGCTCTTTCCGGCTACGGCTTCGCACGCGTGCCGAGCATGCCGATGACGCGACTCGCGCTCTCGTTCGAAAACTTCGACGAATATCTGGCGAAGCTTGGCTACATCAGCCGCAAAAGTTTGCGCCGAAAACTCCGAAAGACAGAGCGCGACGCCAAGATCGACATGGAAGTCATCAGCGATGCCGCGGGCGTGATCGATGAAATTTTTCCGCTTTACCTCAACGTCCACGAACGTTCGCCGATGAAATTTGAAAATCTGAGCCGCGATTTCTTTCTCCGTATCGCGAGAGAGATGCCGGAGCGCGTGCGCTTTTTCATTTGGCGAATTGAAAAGCGCATCGTTGCGTTCAGCCTTTGTCTGATTCACGGCGATACGCTTTACGACGAAGTGATCGGGCTCGATTATCCGATCGCGCTCGAGCTTCATCTTTATTTTTACACGATGCGTGACGTGATTAAGTGGGCGATTGAGCAAAACCTCCGCTGCTATGTGAGCGGTCCGCTTAATTACGATCCCAAATTGCATCTCGGCCACGAGCTCGCGCCGCTCGATTTGTATGTGCGACACACGCGAGATTGGTTGAATCCGATTTTCACTTTCGCATTGAAATATCTCGAGCCGACCAGACACGATCCGACATTGAAAAAATTCCCCAACGCGGCGGAGCTTACCGCATAAGATCGACATCATGCCCGAGAGACCGACCGGTTTTGCCAATCCGTGGTTTCAGTTTGTCCTGAACGTGATTGGCGTTGTCGTTTACGAACTGCTTTTGAAAGCAGGCGCGTCGGCGACGGCCGATCCGGCGCGAACCTGGTCGTGGCTCGGCATCACCGCGTTGCAATCGCCGCTCACCTGGCTCGGAATTGCCGTCATTATCGTCGACCTGATCATCTGGCTCTACATTCTGAAGCACATTCCGCTCTCGATTGCGTTTCCGTTGTCGCGCGCGGTCGACGTGTTGGTGCCGATCAGTTGCTGGCTGATTCTCAAGGAAGCAATTTCGCCGCTGCGGTGGGGCGGCATCGCGCTCGTCATTGTCGGATTGGTAATCGTCGCGAAACCGGCGGCCGAGTTGGAGGAACGCTTGTGAGCTCGCGCGCGTTCATACTCATTCTCGGCTGGCTCCTCACGTTTGTGGCGGGGCAGCTTCTTTTCAAACGCGCGATGGATTCATCGACCGCGCGCGGATTTAAAAATCGCCGAACAATCATCACCTTGAGCGCCGGCATTGCCGTGATGACGATTTCGTTCCTGCTCAATCTCGGTCTGCTGCAACGTTTCGATTTGAGTTATCTCTACCCGTTTCAAGGTTCGAGCATCGTCATCATCATGCTGCTCGCGGCGGTCCTGTTGAAGGAACGCTTAACGCCGCGATTGATCATCGGCACGTTGCTGATCACCGCCGGCGTGGTGCTTGTCTCAATCAGTTAACGCCGGCCACAAACGTTCCACCGCGGCGTGAGTGCTCCGGATTCGATCGGCGGACGGCGGCTCGATTTTCGGATGGTCCCAGGTCGAAGCGAACTTTTGTTTCCAGCGCGCGTACTTTGGCTCGGAGTACAGGCCGCAAATATCGCCGCCAACGATTCGCGCGCTCTCGCGCAATTTCCCGAGCGCCCATTCAAGATCCGCAACTTCGAAGCGGCCGTTCTCCCAATTCGTGGCCGCATCTTCAGCGCGTAAACAATCCAGATCGATCGTGACGTACACATTGGTGTCGCGAAGATTCGCTGCGAACATTTCGAATTGATCGCGCCAATTCTCGCGCAGGATCGCCCCCGGACGTTGTCGATCTTTCGCGTCGCGATCGTCCGCCCACGGATGAACTCGGAGCCGGCCGGAGCGCTGATCTTTGCGGTTCGCGAAAATATTATGCGGCCACCAGCATTCGAAATTTCCGCAGCCCCAAATCGCGACGCATTGCACGTTTGGAAGCTCGAGCGCGCGATTGATCCAACCGCCGCATGCCCATTTCGGCGGCGTCGTGGCCCAGTCGGGATGATTGTCGAACGAAACGAGAACGAACGGCTCAGGAACGCGACGAATCAACACGCCGCTCACATAATGAAAATCTCCCGAGCCGTAGAGCGTGAACGGCGCAAGGCGCGATTCGATTTCGCGATAGAAACTTTCGACGATCCGCCCCGGCGCGCAAAAACGAAGTCGCGGTCCCCATTCACGCGCATCGAGCGCCGGCAAATCGATTGGCCCATTTCGCCACGCGTCGTCGAGATTAAGATGAATCGCGCGGTTCAGAAAAACTAGGGCCGGCCGCGCGATTGGAATCGGTTGTCGCTTTGCTTCGCGACGCGGAGATTTTCCGCTGCCTCGGTCAGGTTCGGATCGATGCGCAGCGCTTCTTCATATTGCACGATCGCTTCCGAACTGCGGCCCTGGCGAAGCAACAAACTCCCGAGATTGCTGCGAACATCGGCGCGCTTCGGATCGAGATTGGCGGCGGCACGATAATGCGCTTCGGCGTTTATGACGTCACCTTTATCAAACAGGGCAGTTGCGAGCTCTGAGTGCGCGTCGGCTAATTTCGGATCGATCTCCAGGGCGCGTTGATATTGCGCAATCGCGGCATCGGTTTCGCCGCGCTTATCAAGAAAGGCGCCATAAGTATAATGGAGCCGCGCTTCTTTTGAATTCCGTCGGACCGCTTGCTCGTATTGCGCGCGTGCTTCATCCGGACGACCGAGCCGTTCGAGCACGTAAGCGTAGCCGGAGCGCACGTCGGCCGAGTTCGGATCTATCTCCAATGCGCGTTCGTAATATTTTTTGGCGTCATCGAGTTTCGATTTCCCCATGTAAAGCGTGGCGAGATTGATCAGAGCTTTCACGTAGTCGGGGTCAATGCGCAGAGTGGCGTTGTATTCTTTTTCCGCTTCATCGGCGCGGCCGTGCAGCTGCAACGCCGCAGCGTAATTGTAGTGAGCGCGAGCGCTTTGCGGTAGATCAGCTGCTACGCGTGCGCTTCGCTCAACCGGCGGCCCGGCATAATAAACTTTGCCCAACCACATTGCGCTGAGCGGAAAAACAAACGCGATCGCCCATTTTGTGCCGTGCATTGCCCAGCTCGGCAGTAAACCACCGAGCTGCACATCCGCGGTTCCGCCTTCCAGCCCAAGCGACGCGCGCGTCGATTTCTCGCGGACTTTCCAAATAAAACCGTCGTAATAAAAATGGAGAAGACCGGAAGCGGCCACGAGACCGGTGAGAATGCGCGTGAGCGTTTCCATTCCAAGGGACGAATTAAGGTAACCGCTCCGGCGAAAGATGAAGCGCATGAAACCGCCGATGGAGCTGTCTTTCTCTACGCGATTGCGGTTGTAGATCCAAACGATCGAGAGGTATTGCACGTCATGAAACACTTCGAACAGCGCGATGCCGGCGAGAATGTTCGTCACGCCGTTGTTGCAGTACCACCAAAAGGCGATGCTCGTCGCGAAGAGCGCGACCTTGACTGGATTTTGCGGATGTCCCGAAATCCACGCGCGCGCGAAATTTCCGAGCCAGAGAATTCCGACGCCGACTGCCGCGAACAAAAGCCCTTGTTGGAGCGCATGAACTCCGATGGGTGAAATAAAAGGAAGCCCGCAACCGTACAATCCCTCAAGCGTGTCGGCCATTCGCGCCGGCGACAAAATCACTCCCGCGGCAAACCAGATCGCGCACATCGCGAAATCCAAACGCCGGGTCAGCGCGGCAAACGAGCGGGTCTTTGCATCGTAAATTCGACCGAATCCATAGGTCTACATCATTCCGTGCCAGACGCCCCACATGAACACGATCATCACAACCGGGTTTGTTTTTGTGTCCCAAAAATAAAACCCAA
>QHOZ01000067.1:8942-9984 GCA_003219495.1 Verrucomicrobiota bacterium
GCGATGATGAAGCGCCATTTGAATCGTTCGAACAATGCGCGGTCGCCGTAAGCGCGGATCATTCCCGGCAAGTGGTGGCCCATTGCGCCGAACGCGGCGACGAACAAATAAATTTCCTGCGCGCTCCATTTCGCCTGCGCCATCGCGAATAGCGGAATGATCAAGAGCGGCGTGCCGACATAAAGAATGAGGTCGCGCCAACTGCTCAGGATCCAGAGATTGTGCTTGGCCGCGACCTTCGGCGCCGAAGGAACGGTTTCAGGACGCGAGAATGCGGTGACGTGCTGCATGGGCGGCGGGGCAATATTTTCCTCAGATCGGCGGGAAAATCAATCCCGCCTTCATCCGTCGCTGGCAAGATCGACATTTTGCGTGCACGCGGTGACAACTTTCAACGCGAAGATAAAGTGAGACTTGTGAATCACACGCCAAGCCAGGAATTAAAAAAACACGAAAAAGAGCGCGACGTCTATTGCATCGTCAGTGACGCCTTTCGCATCTTCGCGCGGCGCACTTCCGGCCTGCTCGGTAGCGCATGGGCGTTTGTCGGGGCTTTGCTGATCATCGTTGTGTGGGGGGTCACCGGCCCGACGTTTCATTTCTCCGATACCTGGCAGCTCATCATCAACACCGGCACCACGATCGTCACGTTTCTGATGGTGTTTCTGATTCAGTGCACTCAGAACCGCGACACCGAGGCGCTCCAGGTGAAGCTCGATGAGCTGCTCCGGGTCACCGCAGGGGCCCACAACGCGCTGCTCGACCTGGAAAGGATCAATTCCGTCGCGTGCGCAAGAGAGCCGAGAAACACGGCACGAACATGCGCCACGCCGAGCCGGAAGCGCTTGAGCACGACACTCAAAGCTGAGGCTTCGCTGCGATTCCGGTGCGCAAAAACTTGCGGCCGCTCGGGCAAAGATTGAAAACTTCGCAGTTCGCGCAATCGGGTTTGCGCGCGTAACAACGGCGCCGGCCGTGCCAGATCAACCAGTGACTCCAGATCGCCCAATATTTTTGCGGCACGAGCTTCATCAGATCCTGC
>QHOZ01000068.1 GCA_003219495.1 Verrucomicrobiota bacterium
GCTTTATCAACGCAGCGCCGATTTATTTCTCGGCGTTCCGTTCAACATCGCGAGTTACGCGCTGCTCACGATGATGATGGCACAAGTTGTCAATCTTGCGCCGGGCGATTTTGTTCACACCTTTGGCGATCTCCATCTTTACCAAAACCATCTCGAGCAAGCGCGCGAGCAGCTCACTCGCGAATGTCGATCTTTACCGCGCATGAATTTGAATCCAGACGTGAAAAATATTCACGAGTTCAAGTTCGAAGATTTCCAACTCTGCGATTACGACCCACACCCGTCGATCAAAGCGCCGATCGCCGTGTAGGAAAATCTGTAGGGGAAGCTGTTAGCTTCCCGTTTTTAAATCGAGACGCTAGCAGCGTCTCCTACAGTCCGGAGAATGCAGTCTATCTTTGAATGCCCGGATTGAAACTTACGTCTCATTGGCGGGTTTAAGAGGGAGTGAGGGCTTTAAAGGGATTTCTAATTCTGTGTTTAGTCGCGACGTCATTGTCCGCGCAAGACGCACATCCGTACCGGGTCGAGGTCGATCTTAGCCAGCAAACTGCCTATCTGCTCCGCGGACGTCATGTTGTCATGCAATCGCCGATTTCGAGCGGACGCTACGGACATTTAACCGAGACCGGTTCGTTCAAGGTGATCGAGAAGGAACGGAACCATCACTCGAGTATCTACGGCAAGATTATCGATTCAAGCGGCCGCACGGTGATCGCGGACGCAGATGTGGACATGCACGTCCCGCGCGGTTGCAGATTCGTTCCGGCGCCGATGCCATATTTCATGCGCTTTCATGGCGCTGACGGATTACACGCCGGCTATTTGCCCGGTTATCCGGCGTCGCATGGCTGCGTGCGAATGCCTGATGAATTGGCGATCGCGTTTTACAACGCGGTTGATGTCGGCACGCCGGTGACGGTTTTCGGCCGCACGCCGCGGACGAATCAATATTACCGGCAGTACGGCGGTCCTACTCAACAACGTCCGCCGTGGCCGTGGGCCAGACAACCAAACGGGCCACAATACGAGCAGCCGCGAATTTATCCGGCGCGCCCCGTTTATCCGTGAGTCCGAGCCGGACTGGCAGCTATGGGCGCTGAGCGGTGTCTTTCTTGACGTTCGTCGCGGCGGTTTTTGGACCGCGTGAAAGATCGACAAGGTCAGCGAGAATGTTCAGCGCTTCGTCGCGCTCGGGATCAACGGCCGGTTCTTTCGTGTCGTCCGTGGCACCGATCGTATCGGTGTCGTCATCGGGCGCTGCTTCCGGTGCAACTTTCGTCGCGCCGTCTTTCGCTTTGGCTTGCGCGAGTTTCCCAGGAAACATGATCAACTGGAGATTCGGTTTGTCGACGTTGTCGAGCGTGACTCGATAAATGTTCGGCTCTTCCTCGTGGCGGGCGAGGCGCTCCTTGCTGCGCGTTTCTTTGCGCGCTTTCTCGTCCTGAATTTCTTTCCGGCGCGAATCTTCGTTCAGCGTGATCCGATTCTCATCGAGTTTTTTGCGGAGCCGCTCCATGTCTTCCATCACGTAATGGAATTCCGGATTGTGCTGCACGCGTTCACCGGAACGGCGCTTCAATTCTTCGATGAACAACGGCCCGGACCATTTCGAGAAGCGCGCCTTTGGCACTTCGTCGTATGCGAGACAATTCTTCAGCGCGCCTTCACCGAACTCGGGAAGATCCGTCAACGTCGGCAACACGATGTCCGAGGCGACACCATGCAATTGCGTCGAGCCGCCGGCGCGGTTTCCCAGCAACGAAGTGAATCGCCCGATCGGTAAAATCGTTTGCACCGTGCCTTTGCCGAACGTCTGCTTGTCACCCACGACGACGGCGCGGCCGTAATCCTGGAGCGCCGCGGCGAAAATTTCGCTGGCGGAAGCGCTTTGGCGACTCGTTAAAACAATCATTGGCCCGCCGTAGGAAATTCCAGCGTCGGGATCACTCGAAATGACAATGTTCCCATTAGAACCTTTCGTCTGAACGATCGGCCCCGATTTCAAAAACAAACCGGTGAGCGAGATTGCTTCTTCGAGCGAGCCGCCGCCGTTACGACGAAGATCGATAACCAGCCCGGTGATATTTTCCTTCTTCAGGCGCCGGAGCAGCACGAGCACATCGCGCGTCGTGCTTTTCGAATGCCGATCCATGTCGGCGTAAAACGAGGGTAGTGTCAGCCAGCCGAGCTTCACCTGGTTCCCGTTTTCGTCCTTCTTAATAATAATGTCCGCGCGCGCTTCCTGATCCTTCAGTTTAATCTCGTCGCGCACGAGCTCGACGTTCTTGCGCTGTGAGGGATCGGCCGCGTTCGCCGGAATTGCGAGCAGGCGAACCTTCGTTCCCTTCTTGCCGCGAATCATTTCCACGACTTTGTCCAAACGCATGTCGCGAACATCGACATATTCAGTCTGGCCTTGCCCAACCGCGGTAATGCGGTCGCCCACTTTCAAACGTCCATCGACTTGCGCCGGTCCACCAGGAACAAGGCTCTCGATTTTCGCGTAACCATCTTCGGTTCGCAGCATCGCGCCGATGCCGACGAGAGAGAGACCCATTTGAATGTTGAAATTCTTAAAGTCGGCTTTGCTCAAATATTCCGAGTGTGGATCGTAACTTTGCGCGAGCGCATCGAGATAAAGTTTTACCTGCTCTTCGCGATCTTCTTCGTGCACGTTACGCGCGATGCGATCGTAACGGCGGCCCACCAGCTGCGGACCGGGCTCAATCGGATGCTCGCTCAATTTTTCCTGCAGCAACTCGTTTGCGATGCGGCCGCGCCAGAGTTGGTCCGCGTCCGCGTCGTCTTTCGGCCAAGGTGCTTTTTCGCGGCGCATCTCGACGCTCGCGTCCGATTTGAAATCGATCGGCTGCTTTAGGAACTCTTTAATTTTCCCGACGCGCTCATCGACGCGCTTTTGGTAGAGATCGTAAATTTCGTAAGCGGGTTTGAGATTGCCGAGCAACACGTCGTCGGCAAGAGCAGTGCCGTATTTCTGCGTAACCGCATCGACATCTTTCTGGGTAAAGAAAAGGTGGCTGAAATCGAGCAGCTCTAAATAATTACGCAGAAATTTCTGCGACATCTGAGTGTTGAGCGGTTGATGCGTGTAATGGCCTTCCTCGAGAAGGCGACCCACTGAGACGCTAATCTGCTCGGCGTCGGATTTAGCTTGGAGTGGTTGGGTAGTGAAACCAACCAGAGTGAGGGCCGCGACCGCGGCGAACAGAGGACTACGTTGTTTCATTGGCGAAAGCGCGGCCTTCAGGTTCGCAGACTTTGTGCCCAAAGGCAAACAACCTGGGGAAACTTGTCCAAAGCGACGCCGAAGGATCGACATGTAACGGTTTGAGACAATTATACGCTTCGAACATTCAAAATCTTTCAGTCGTCCGCCCATCTGAAGTCTGTATCCGATTAATCCTGAGCAGTCTGGCAGCCTTCGAACGGCTCGAGTAAGGTGACGCCGCAATGAATTACGAGGCGTTCTGCGGCGGGATTTTCGAAACGAACTGCTATCTGATCTCCGCGCCGAAAGGGCCGATTCTGTTCGATGCGCCGCAAGGCGCGTGCGAATGGCTCGAGCAGCAGAGTGTCGATCTAAAACTTTTATTACTGACGCACGGCCATATCGATCACGTTCAGGATGTCGCCAAAATTAAACGGCGATTCGGTTGCCAGATCGGCTGCCATCCGGTGACCGCGCCGATGATTGCGGATCGCGAGTTCTTTCGGAACTTTGGGTTCGAATTGGAGATCGAACCCGCGACGGCCGATTTCTTCATTGAGGAAACTCCGGCGCGAAGTTTTCTCGGCGCCGAGTTTCAGATCCTCGAAGTGCCGGGGCATTGTCCCGGCAGTCTATGTTTTCTCTCGCGCGAAGACCAGCTCCTGATCGGAGGCGATGTGCTGTTCGCGGGCGGTGTTGGCCGATGGGACCTTCCCGGCGGCGATGTCGATCTTCTGTTCAGCGGAATCCGCGAGAAACTTTTTCCGCTGGGCGATGCCGTGACCGTTCTTCCCGGTCACGGCCCGCCAACGAAGATCGGAACCGAGCGCTTAACCAACCCTTTTGTTAGTTGAGCCGCCCGTCCGAAAATTAATCCCAGCGATAATAGTCGCCGCGGTGTGAGTGCAACCGCTCTTCGATGCGGCGCAGCTCGGCGCGCAAACTGTCAACCTCGTTGCGCAAACGGTAACTGTCGTATCCATGGCGCAGCCGCCAGTTGACTCTGTTTACGTTGGACGAGATGCGATCGACTTCGCGACGCAGACGCCAATCACCGCGGTAGCGGCTCAGCTCCCAGCGGACATGCGACAGCATCCGATTCAGCCGCTCGACGCGCGATTCCAATCCGCCGCGATTGAAGGCGACGTAACCGGTATGATTGTCACGATTGTAATCGTAGGCGAACGCCGAAACGCCGCCAAAACCCAATGTGAGTGCGATAAGTAATGTTAATTTTTTCATAGCAAGCTCCTTTCGTTCGCTGGATTCGACGTAATGCGTCGCCGCGCATTCGAGCTCGCGAGAAAATTAATTCAGCTCTGCGAGAAGATTTTTGAATAAACCCAGGCCGTCAATTTCCGTGACCAGTTCACGCAAAGAAGCAATCGCTTTCGGAATATGCTGAAGGAAATGTTTGTGCTCCTTGACCAAACCAAGGAATCCGTATGCGCCGAGCGCCTGCATCAAGCGTTGCATCGCGCAGAGCCGCAGCGTCTCGAGAAATTCGCTGCTCGGTTTTCCACCGCAGTAGTGAGCGAGCAGTTCGTCACGCTCGTGGCCAGTAAGATCGACATACGGATCGAAAAGAAGCGACGCGAGATCGTATTGCGCGAGACCGGGACGCATTCCTTGAAAGTCGATCAAATACGCCTGGCCGTTGCGCATCAGAATGTTTTGCGATTGGAAATCGCGGTGGACCAAAACGCGCGGCAATGCTGAAAGGCGGTCGGCAATCTCAGTAAACGCGGACAACCCGGCGACCTTGTCGATCGTCGCCTGCTCGATTTGAAAACAGCGGCCGAGGCAGTTTTCGAAAAAATAACTTTGCTCCCAGAGATAGAGCGCAGCGTTGAATTCGGCCGGCAAATGCTGATGCATTTCAACGCAAACCGATTCCGGCAGCTCATGAAGTTTGCGGACTTCATCGAGTGCGGATTCATAAAACGCCCGCCGCACGAGCCACGATTCATCCCGGTGACTGAACAAGTCGCGCTCGCCGAGATCCTCCAGCCAGATCAATCCCTCCTCGGAATCGTGAAAATAAATCCGCGGCGCATGAATGCCGTGCGTCTCAAGAAATTGCGCGATCTCGACGTAATGACGGTTCTCTTCGCGCTCGAGATTATATTTAACGAGGATCAGCGACTGGTCGGACGAACAGCGCACCCGATAAAATTTCCGATCCGAGCCGCCTTTTTCGATCGGAGCGATCTTAACCTCGTCGAAATTGAAGCGCGGAAAATGACGCCGTGTTTGGCGGAGGAGGGCCTCAGTTCTCATGGGGTCAGATGTCGATGTTGCGATGATTGCCGCTGACGTTTTTCCGGGCGCGGACAATACAACCAATCAAGTTCACATGGGAAGCAATATGTGAACCTTGCCACAAAATCGAGTCTTCAAGAACGGCGCCGGCTCCGACGCGGCAATCCTTTCCAACCACCGAACAACCGCGGAGCTCGGCGCTCGGATCGACAACTGCGGTCTCGTGAATTTGCGCGGTCCAATTCTTCTCCTTCACGTAGGCGGGACGCCAGCCGTTCAAAATCGCGCGGTGCACCTCAAAGTATTCGGCGCGCGATCCGAGGTTAAACCATTTCCCTTCTTCCAAAACAACGCCGCCGATCTTTCCGCTCTGGCCAATCCAGTCGCCAAGAATTGGAATGAAGGAGATCTTCTCTTTCGCTGGGATCCGGGAGAATACGGAAGACTCCCAGATCGCAATGTTCGCGAAGTCGAATTCGCCGGGCGTGCCGTAACGATTCGAAATGTCGATCACGCGCTTGTCGCGCAGGGCGATTGCCGATCCGAGCCCGGTGTGACGCAATGCGAGTGTCACATCGTTGCCGCTCGTAAAATGTTCGGCAATTAGAGGCCGCAGATCGATTTCAGTTAAGACATCGCCGCTGTACGTGATGAACGGGGCGATGCCCAGCTCGCGTTCGATGTTTTTAATTCCACCACCGGTCTCGAGAAGCACCGGCTCGTTGACGAAATGAAGCGTTTTCTCCGCGTAACGATTTTCCGGGAACGCTTCCGCAAACCTTTCCGGCAAACGATGGGTGTTGATGAAAATCTTCTCGACGCCGATGTCGATCAAATGATCGAGCGCAAAGGTGATCAAAGGTTTTTGGAAAATCGGGACGAGTGGTTTCGGCAATTCTTCGGTAAGCGGTCGCAGTCGGGTTCCGAGCCCGGCGCCGAGGACGAATGCTTGTGTGATCTTTGCCATCAAAGTGCCGCGCTCACCTTTATCGCGGCCCATGCGATCTCAAAATGAAAAGCGCGAACGATCGCTACTCTTCGCCGGCGCCCAACTCGTCGAGCGATTTGGTAAGATCATCAAGCGCGCGCCCACACGCGGCCTTGTGCTTGTCGATCCATCGCTCGGAGATTTTTTTTAACGGAGCGGGATTGAGATAATGGCGCTTCTCCCGACCACGCCAGAGCGGGACTGCCAGCTCTGCGCGAACCAAGATATTTAGATGTTTGGTAATTGCCTGGCGAGTCATCCGCAGATGGCGACAAAGTTGGTTAAGGGTTTGCCCGTTGTGCTGGTGGAGTTGGTCTAGAAGGGTACGGCGAGCCGGGTGCGCGAGAGCTTTGAAGACGTCATTCACCGCCAGTGAATATGCAACCAAATGGTTGCATGTCTACCCAGGAGACGCCGGCGAAGATCAGCCATTTTCGCCTGCGGGTTTCAGTTTTTCAGATACAGCGTTCGCGTCCCGAAATCGATGATCCCATGATGCGATTTCAGGATCTCCGCTCCGAGCAATCCGCCGACCGCATGCGCGCCGCGCGGATTGTTTTCCGGCAACAACCATTTCAGATCGGCAACACCGATCGCTTTCCCGAAGACGTCTACCCGGCCCACCGACAACTTCCGAATCCTCGCCACCTCCACCGCATCTTCTTTCCGATTAATTCCGGACGACTTGATAGACGTCTCATAGTACGGAATCCGGAGCTGCCGAACAAACGGCAGATGAAGCGTGGTCACGACCGCGCCGGTGTCGAGCAGCAGTCTCGTTCGAGTACCGTTGATCGAACTATTCACGAACAAGTTGTAGCCTTCGCTCACGTAGATCGGCATTTTTTGAAATCCGCGGAGATCGAGCGCGGTTTCTGCGCCGCCGGCTTCAGGATAGCGATTCAGAATGAGCACCTGGTCCTGACAATCGAGTACCGCCTTGGCCGCGAAGAGCACATCCACGCCGAGGATTCCGTCGATCTGCTGTTCTCGCACCATCTTCGCTATGCGCGGAGGAGAACTGACGTTCGTGAGCACGATGGGAAGATCGACAATATTCAACGCGCCGAGCCGCAGACTGTGCAGGATCGCAAGACGATCCGCGACGCCATTGACGATGACACTCGTGGGCAAACCGGAATTCGTCCCGAGTCGCGGAATATTGAATTCAGCGCGTCTCTTGGAGTTGACCAACGTCGCCGGTGCGCCGGAGTCGACCATCAATACCGCCGGCTTGCCGTTAATTCGCGCGTGAACGAGCAGGTGATTTTGCCAGGAGCGCGTTAATGGCAACACTTCGAAACGATCGGCGAGCTCGGAGTTGCGCGGCGGCGCGGCGGAAACACTTAGCGCGAGCGCGAAGGCCACGAAGATCGACAACTTGATGCGCGGAATCGATGAGCGTTCGCGGAATTTCACTCGGCGGAGAATAGCATTGTTCAATGCACGCGAAAGCCGGTTTGTGATCGTACGTGGAAGATTTAAATCGCAACCAGGCCGGCGTTTTGGCGTTGCTTGATTTGGGCGGGATTGCTTAACTCTGCGCCAGCCGAGCGAACCAGATGCCAGCTTTAGAACAACCAGCCGCTGCGGTCGAAGACCAGAAGTTCGTTCGCGGACTCGGCCTGCTCGATTCCACAATGCTCGTGGCTGGTTCGATGATCGGGTCGGGAATTTTTATCGTTTCGTCAATCATCGGCCGGCAAGTGGGTTCGCCGGGATGGTTGCTCATCGTTTGGAGTGTTACCGGCGTGCTCACATTGATGGCGGCGCTTTCTTATGGCGAGCTCGCCGCGATGATGCCGAAGGCCGGCGGCCAATATGTTTATTTGCGCGAAGCGTTCTCGCCGCTCTGGGGATTTCTCTACGGCTGGACGCTTTTTCTCGTCATTCAAACGGGGACAATCGCGGCGGTCGCAGTCGGCTTCGCACGTTACACCGGCGTCCTGATTCCATGGTTTTCCGAATCGAACTACCTCATCGCGCCGATTCGTTTCGGCAGTTACGCGATTTCATTATCGACCGCGCAGTTTCTGGGGCTCGCGATGATCGCGTTGCTCACGTTCATGAACACGCGCGGCCTGAAGCTGGGAAAAATCGTCCAGAACGTTTTCACGACGGCGAAAACCGGCGCTTTGATTGCGTTGATCCTGCTCGGAATCATTGTTGGAATTAAGTCCGGCGCGGGCGCGGAAAACTTTAAAGATTTCTGGAGTTTGCGCGGCAATCTGCAGGAAGTCGGCGCCGGTCTGACCGCGGCAACGGCTTTAGGTTTGTTCGTCGGAATTTGTGTAGCGCAAACCAACTCGCTTTTTTCAGCGGATGCCTGGAACAACATCACGTTCACCGCCGGAGAAGTGAAAGAGCCGCGACGGAACATTCCGCTTTCGCTCGCGTTCGGCACATTTCTGGTGATCGGACTTTATCTGCTGGCGAACGTCGCCTATCTCGCGGCCCTTCCATTTAACGCGATCCAAAACGCGCCGAGCGATCGCGTCGCATCCGAAACGGCGAATGTAATTTTTCCCGGCGTAGGCGCGACGATCATGGCGATGGCAATCATGGTCTCGACGTTCGGATGCAACAACGGACTGATTCTTGCCGGTGCACGCGCCTACTACGCGATGGCGCGCGACGGTCTTTTTTTCCGCCGCGTGGCTCAGTTGAACAAAAATCACGTGCCCGCGTGGGGGCTAATCATCCAGGGAATTTGGGCGGGCGTGCTCGTGTTGCCGAGAACAGTGAGAACCGACGCGGCCGGAAGCGTGATCGGTTACGGAAATCTTTACGGCAATCTGCTCGACTACGTCATCTCCGCCGCGCTGATCTTTTACATTTTGACGATCCTCGGAATTTTCGTGCTCCACAAAAAACGACCGGACGCGGAGCGGCCCTATAAAGCGTGGGGCTATCCGATCGTGCCGTTGCTTTACATCATTGGTGCGAGCGTGATTCTCGCGGTGCTCTTCATCTATCAAACGGCGACGACGTGGCCGGGTTTGATCATCGTTCTCACGGGCGTGCCGATTTATTTTTTCTGGCGGAAATCCGAGCCGTCCTAGCTTTCCGGTCTACCGCTTGCTGCAATTTTTGAAACCAAAACCTTTTTAGACCCGTTACTTCTAAAGGAGATCTAACAATGGCAAACCTATTCGCGAGAAAACCGCTGGATCGTCTCATGCAAGAAGCCGGCGAAGTTGGCGAGCACACGTTAAAGCGTTCGTTAGGCTGGATGAATCTCGTCGCGCTCGGCATCGGCGGCATCATTGGCGCCGGCTTGTTCGTCCGCACCGCCGCGGCCATCGCGGATCGAGCGGGTCCCTCGGTTGTGCTCGCGTTCGTTGTTCGCGTCGATGATTCCGGTCGCGGGCAGCGCCTACACCTACTCGTACGCGACGATGGGCGAACTCGTCGCCTGGATCATCGGTTGGGATTTGATTCTGGAATACGCGGTCGCCGCATCCACCGTCTCGGACGCCTGGAGTGAATATGCGAACCGCGTTCTCAGCTGGTTTCACTGGCAGCTTCCATATCAATGGACGCATTCGCCATTCGAACACGATCCCACCGGTGTTCACGGCATCATGAATATACCGGCGCTTGTCATTCTTTTCCTTCTGACTTTGTTGCTGATTCGGGGCACGAAAGAATCCGCGTTCGTCAACGGACTCATCGTGATTGTGAAAGTGTCGATCGTGCTTTTGTTCATCGGCATTGGCTGGCAATTCATTAATCCGGCAAATCACACGCCATTTATTCCGGCGGCCACGACGCACGTCACGGCGCAGGGAATCACGCATAACTATGGCGGTGTTCTCGGAATTCTCGGTGCGGCTGGCGTCGTGTTTTTCGCTTACATCGGATTCGACGCCGTCTCGACCGCCGCGCAAGAGGCGCGCAATCCGAAACGCGATATGCCGATCGGCATTCTCGGTTCGTTAGTCTTTTGCACGATTCTTTACATACTGTTCTCGTACGTTCTTAGCGGCGTTGGGACCGTCGAAGATTTCCGCTCGGCCGGGCGCGAAGCTTCGGTGGCCTTCGCGATCAGTAAATATATGCATGGCTACGAATGGCTCTCGCGCGCGGTTACGGTCGCGATCCTCGCCGGTTTTTCTTCGGTCATTCTCGTGATGTTGTTGGGCCAATCCCGCGTCTTCTTTTCAATGAGTCGAGACGGGCTTGTCCCGGCGGTTTTTTCGCAAGTGCATCCGCGTTATCGAACCCCGTACAAATCGAACATGCTGTTCTTTGTTTTCACGGGCCTCCTGGCCGCGTTTGTTCCGGCCGATGTCACCGGCGAAATGACCAGTATCGGAACATTGTTCGCGTTCATTCTCGTTTGCGCCGGCGTGTGGATCATGCGCGTGAAAAATCCCGAGCTCGAGCGGGGCTTTCGCGTCCCCGCTGCGCCGCTTGTTTCAATTCTTGGCATCGTCACTTGTGGAGCGATGATCTACGGCCTCGGCTGGACGAATTGGATGCGCTTGATCGTGTGGCTGCTGATCGGATTTATCTTTTACTTCGGATACGGAAAGAGCCACAGCCACCTCGATGCTCCGAAGCCACCGGAGATGCCGTCAGGAATCGACCTGACTCGTTAGGCCGAATCTAACTCCAGCTGCTTTCGGAAAAGCCGCGCGACGGACTGGTGCCACCGAAACCCAGTACGGTCTCCGCGCGTTTGCGCATGGCGTTAGCGTCCGCGCTAAAAAATGCGTGATGCGATGCGCTCATTTCCTCGATCGGCACGTTCATGGCGCGCAGGATTTCCCAATCTTGCGGAGTCAGCAGCGCGCGCTCTTCATCGGTTACGGCGCGTTTTTGCAAACGGGAAACGATTTCGGTGATGCCGTCGCCGTTCGAAGCGCGGAATGCATCGATCAATCTTTGAAAGCTGAGATGAAAGGGAATTGTCGCAACATCGACGTCGACGCTTTTAGATGCGCGTTCCGGAGGCATTTTTGTTTCCTCGGACATCGCAACCGAATTCCAAACTTCATCCGGCTGATAGTAACCGAGCTCGATCCGATAAGTTTCCTCCGGATTGGACACCGTCAGATTCGAGCTGCCGACCATGGGCTCAACCGGCACGGCCGCTTCCTCCGTTCCGTCACTCCGATGAATGCGAAGATGAACCTGCCGATCTACCGGCGCCGTTTTTTCAAAGATCGTGGACCAATCGACATTCCAGTAGACAAATAGTGTGCGCGAATCGCGTGCGAGTGCGAACAACAGCGGCGCTCCGTAGACGCGCGGCAATTCGATCTCCGGCAAATCGCTCGGAAATTTTGGATCGGTGCGAGCGAACCGAACGACCGGTCCGCTCGAAATGCGGTACTCGCGGCTACGCTCGGGCGAGGCGCTTGTTTCTGTTTCTTCGGCCATGGGTGCCACCAATGTGTCGAAAAATAAACCAACGAAAAGCGGAATGTTGCTGCAACGCATTCAAAGATCGACAGTCGACCTGCCGGTCGAGTCGCCGCCAAGGAAGTGAAGCCGTTTATCATTTTGAATCCAATTGCCGGATCCGTGCAGGACCTGCCGCGAATAATGAAGGAGCTGCAGCGGCTGCGTCCGGCAAAGTTGCTTGCGACGAAGCATTCGGGAGACGCGGAAAAATGGGCGCATCGAGCGGTCAAAGATGGATGCAATTATTTGGTGATTGCCGGTGGCGACGGAACATTGAACGAGGCAATCAACGGCGTGGCGCGAACTGATATGCAGCCACGAATCGGAATCATCCCGCTTGGGACCGGCAACGATTTCGCGCGCAGCTTCAGGTTGCCGTCATCGGTGCGGGAAAACATCAACCTCCTCCGCGCCGGGCGCACGCGCGCGGTCGATATCGTTCGCGTGAGAAGTAAACGCGTCCGCTATTTTGTGAATGTGGCCGCGGGCGGTTTCAGTGGAATCGTCCGGCGAAAAATGACTCCCGAAATCAAGCGTGGCTGGGGACCGCTGGCTTACATTCGCGGAGCAGCCGCGGCGCTGCCGAAATTACATGCTTATAAGACGCGCGTCGTCTTGGATGACAACGAGGAACTTTCCACGGCCGTCTACAATCTCGTGATCGCAAATGGTCGCTACGCCGCGGGGGGATTGCCGATCGCGCCCGAAGCGGACCCGACCGACGGTCTGCTCGATGTCGTGCTTATTCCGAAACGGAGCGTTCCCGAAATGGCGTTGCTGGCAGCCGAAATAATGCTGGGTAAACATTTTTCGAGAAACAGGGTCGTTTTCCGGCGCGCAAAAAAAGTTTCTGTGCGTTCGAAACCGGGAATGTGGTTCAACGTGGACGGCGAATTGGTTGGCAGCGCGCCGGCTACATTTCGCATTCTGCCGCGTCGGCTGAAATTTATCGTGAAAGAATGAGTCGCGAAAAAATTATCTCATTGGAGCAACTTCCGCAGCGGGTGAAAGACTTGCGCGCTGCGGGGAAGAAGATTGTCGCGACAAATGGATGCTTCGATCTGTTGCACGTCGGGCATATCCGCTACTTGGAAGCCGCCCGCGCGCTCGGTGATGTTTTGATCGTCGGAATTAATGGAGACGAATCGGTCCGTGCCCTGAAAGGCGAGGGACGGCCGGTAAATAATGCGAACGATCGCGCGGAAGTCGTCGCGGCGTTGCAATGCGTCGACCTCGTCGTGATTTTCACCGAAGTCCGAGCGACAAAGTTTCTCGAGCTCGCCGCGCCGGACGTTTATGTGAAAGGCGGCGATTACAAACCGGACACGTTGAATCCCGAAGAGCGCGATGCGCTTTCAAAAATTGGCGCGAAGATCGACATCGTGCCGCTCGAGCAAGGTTATTCGACGACGCGGTTACTCGAGCAACTCGGCAAAAAATGAAGCGACTTCGGCTCGGCATTCTCGGATCGGGAAAAGGCTCGAATTGCCGCGCTATCCTCGAAAATATTCGGACCGGAGCGCTGCCAGCGGATGCGTGCGTGGTGATTTCAGATGTGCTCGACGCGCCAATACTGGAAATGGCCCGCGAATTTTCAGTTCCGAATGCATATCTACCGCCGGGCCAATTCCGCACCCGACTGGAACCGGCCGTCGAAGACGAGCTCGTTCAAATGTTGCGCGACGCTGAAGTGGAACTCGTGGTTCTCGCCGGTTTCATGCGGGTTCTAAAAGCGCCGATGCTCGAAGCGTTCTCACGGTGAATCATTAACATTCACCCTTCGCTTCTGCCGAAGTTTCCTGGCTTGGAAGCGTGGAAACAAGCGTTGGAGGCAAAAGAAGCCGTCACCGGCTGCACGGTTCATTATGTCGACGACAAAATTGACCACGGAGACATTATCGCGCAACGCGAGGTTCCGATTTTGCCTAACGACACCGCGGAGACTCTTCACGCGAGAATCCAAATCGCAGAGCACGAGCTTTACCCGGCAGTGATCGAGCAGCTGTGCCGCGAAAGCTAGATGATCTCGGCCTTCTGGTCGCGCTGAAGTAATTCTTCCATGGCGCGCGCTGGCGGCTTTCCTTCGTAAAGCAACGAATACACTTGGTCGATGATCGGAGTGTCTACTTGAAGTTTACGCGCGCATTCGAATGCGCTCCTTGCGGTCGGAATTCCTTCGGCAACGGTTCCCATCAATGCGTTGATCTCGTCGAGCGAACGTCCGTGCCCCAAATGTTCGCCAACTTGTCGATTGCGACTGCGTTGACTGAAACAAGTCGCAATCATATCGCCCGCGCCGCTCAAGCCGTAGAACGTTCGCAGTTCGCCGCCCATTCGAGTCCCAAGCCTGACCATTTCAGCAAGAGCGCGCGTAACGATCGCTGCTTTCGAGTTATCGCCCAGGCCAAGCCCATCGCCGGCGCCCGCCGCGATCGCGAAGACATTTTTTAACGCGCCGCCCAGCTCAACGCCCGCAACTTCCTCGCCGGTGTAAATTCTAAAACGCGGAGTGCTCAGGTAGCGTTGAAGATTCGACGCAACCTCGGCGTCGTTGCAGGCCACGACAGTCGCGGTCGGTAATCCTCGCGCAACTTCCGCCGCCAAATTTGGCCCGGACAAAACCGCGATCGAATGATCGGGGAAAATTTCGGCGAGAATCTCGCTTATTCGTTTTCCGGTTCCATGCTCGATGCCTTTAATGCAACTCAGTATTACAGCGTCGCGCTTGATCGCGACATTTCTGACTTTGCCCGCGATGTCGCGGAGCGCGGTCGAGCGCGTCACAAACACGATCAGATCGGCGTCGGCGCACACGTCGAGATCATTCGTTAGGCCAATCGTGTCAGTAAGTTTTGCACCAGGAAGGTACGCGCTGTTTTCTCGCGTCTTGCGAAGCTGCTCAATCCGGCCCGGATCTCTACCCCAAAGCGAAATCGAGCGGCCCTGATTACTCCAAATAATTGATAACGCCGTTCCCCAGCCCCCCGTCCCGATGACTGCAGTCTTACTCGGTGTCACTTTCGAACGAATCGATGCTCCGTTCCGCTTAACAAGCGGGAAATATTAGATCGATGACGCACCACGACGATCACGGCCAACAATAAACAGAAATACAACAAAACCGGGCTCGATAGTGCGCCGAGAAAAAACATTACCGCGGCTGTGATCGGAAGGGTGGTCGCAGCAATAATAGACGCCAGCGACACGTACCGAGTAGTCAGAAAAATCACGATCCAGACGATTCCAACAACCAATGCCGGTATCCAGTTCAATGCGAAGAGAGCGCCCATCGAAGTCGCAACTCCCTTTCCGCCTTTGAATCCAAGCCAAACTGGAAAGCTGTGACCGATTACCGCAAAAGTGCCGCCGACAACACCGTAAAGATCGACAAAGAACGCACTCGAGTGTGCGCCGCTGACAAACCATTCCGCCAACTTCACGGCTGCAAAACCCTTCGCGAGATCGACGACGAACACCGGATAGCCGAACCGCTTCCCTAAAACACGAGCGACATTGGTGGCGCCGACATTTCCGCTGCCTGCCGAGCGGATATCAATTCCGGCAAGTCTTCCGGCAATGTAAGCAGAGGGGAACGAGCCGGTGAAGTAACTGGCGATTGCTGCTAAAAAAAACTTCGGCACGGTCTAGTTTACGGAGGCTGTCTCGGTCCGCCTTGAGCTCACAGCTAAGTGGTTCTTAGCAAGCCAGATGGATACAATTGACACATCGACTGGGGTTACGCCGCTTATCCGCATGGCCTGGCCAAGGGTCCTGGGCCGGATCCTCGAAAGCTTCTGTCGCGTTTCAGAACTGAGTCCCGCGATCTTCGAGAAATCAACGCCGTCAGGAATGATTTGTGATTGTCTTCGCGTCATCTGCTCATTGTGCTCCTGCTGACGGACTGAGTATCCTTGGTATTTGATGTCCGTTTCGATCAACTCCCAGATTTCGTCTGGCACTGTCGAGCGGATTTCCGATGACAGGTCCGAATAGCTGAAGTTCGGTCTCTTCAAGAGCTGCGAAATCGCAGTGTCATCAAGTTTGTGATCATCCGCGATTGCCCGACACGCTTGAATCAGAGCCAGCTTGGTTTCGAGGGCAGTCTGCCGTGTGGCGCTCGCCAGCCCTGCTTCAGCTGCTTTGGGCGTCAAACGCTGGTCGGCGTTGTCGTGTCGCAACTCCAAGCGGTTTTCCGCGCGGCTTGTGAACATGCGATAAGGCTCGTCCGTGCCTTTTGTAATTAGATCGTCGATTAGGACACCGATGTACGCTTCATCGCGCTGGACGATGAAGGGCGATTTGTTTTGCACGGCCAAAGCGGCATTTGCCCCGGCAATCAACCCTTGGGCGGCGGCCTCCTCGTAGCCAGACGTGCCGTTGACCTGGCCGGCAAAAAAGAGGTTTCGCACTAGGCGCGTTTGCAGCGTTTCCAGTAACTGTGTCGGCGGGAAGTAATCATACTCAACCGCGTATCCTGGCCGCATTATTTCGGCGTGCTCCAAACCGGGGATAGAATGCACCAACTGCAGCTGAACGTCATACGGAAGGCTGGTTGAGATGCCGTTTACATAGAATTCCTCCGTATGACGACCCTCTGGTTCAAGAAATAACTGGTGAGATTCGCGATCGCCAAACTTGACGACCTTGTCTTCAATTGAGGGGCAATACCGGGGTCCCGTGCCTCTGATTCGACCGTCGTAAAGCGGCGATTTGTGAAGATTAGATCGAATGATTTCGTGGGTCTGGGCTGTGGTGTGCGTAATCCAACACGGCAATTGTTCCACATGGAACGTATCCGCCTTCACATCATTCAAAGTAAAAACTCCCCCCGCCGCATACGCTGGCTCTGCTACGAAAGAAAACTTCGGGGGCGGTTCTTCTCCAAGCTGAACCCGGCACTCCGTAAAATTAATAGAACGGCCGTTGAGACGGCAGGGAGTTCCCGTCTTGAATCTGCCCACTTCGAACCCCAGACCCACAAGACTCTCGCTTAGGTTGGAAGCGGTGTCCGCCATCCGCCCGCCAGCCTGTGAACGGCGCCCGACATGCAGTAAACCGCGCAAGAAGGTCCCGGAAGTAACTACGACGCTGCCGCCCCGGACGGCTAAGCCGAGATCGGTTTCGACGCCGACAGCGCGACCACCGTCAACCAAGACTCGCGACACCGTCGCCTGTTTCAAATCGAGATTGGGAGTCGCCTCGATGATGGCTTTCATCCGGAATTGATAAGCTTTTTTGTCGCATTGCACGCGCGGGGCCCGGACCGCAGATCCCTTCGACCGATTAAGCATCCTAAATTGGATTCCAGTGGCGTCGGCGTTAATTCCCATCGCGCCCCCAAGCGCGTCTATTTCTCGGACAATTTGCCCTTTGGCCAGACCTCCGATCGCGGGATTGCACGACATCTGGCCGACAGTGTCCAAATTTTGGGTTAGCATCAATGTCCGACACCCTAATCGGGCCGATGCCAAGGCCGCTTCGATTCCGGCATGACCGCTTCCGATAACGATCACGTCGTACTCTGTCGGGAGATTAAACATCGCGGTCTCGCTCAAGGATCCCTTGCGTGGGTTTAGGTAGCAACACGGACAACTCGAATTCCTCCGATTTGCCGCCGGTCGTTGTGGCAACAATTCGCATGTTGGGATTAAATTCGGCCATCACTTGGCGACAAGCCCCGCAGGGGAGCGCCGGCTTGATCGAATCGGTAACCACCGCAACAGATATCAAATCCTTCACGCCGGCGGTTATTGCGGCCGCAATCGCCGATCGCTCCGCACAAATGGTTAAGCCAAGTGAAATGTTTTCGACATTACATCCGCTGAAAATTTGACCGCCCTTGGACTGCACTGCCGCGCCCACCATGAACTTCGAATACGGCGCATACGCCGCTAACCTCGCAATTTTTGCGGCCTCAATCAAATTCTTGTTAATCATAATATGTTTATTGTCAGCCATTTATAATCGAAGATTCCTCAACCGCGATACGTGGTTCCTCGCTCAGTTGTGCCGCAGCCTGAACTTCACGAATGACCCTTGAGGCCGCTCGCGTAAGCACAAAAAAAAGCAACGCGGTCGCAACGAATGCGCCACCCCACGTCCAATATTCGGCTATGCGCGGATGGGTCTTTCCGCGAGCAAGGTTAAGCCCGAGCTGTCCCAAAGTTCCCAAGTAAGTATATAAAAAAAGCCCCGGCGCTCGGCCAATGGTGGTCCAGAGCATGTAAACGCCAAAACGGATTCGCGTGAGTCCGTAAAGGTAGTTGAGCAAACTTGTCGGAAACAAAGGATGCAGTTGGCTCAGAAAAATGATCTTCCATGCATCGCGTTCCACCGCTCCTTCCAACACGCTCAGCGTGCGATTAGCAGACGTTCGTCGCCGCAGCAATTGCAGCCCAAGCGAGCGGCTCAACGCGAATGAGATTGCCGCTGCGACAGCATTACCGACAAGCACGAGAAAAAATCCCCACCACAATCCAAAGAAAAATCCGGCGCCGACGCAGAGAACACCGCCCGGCAATAACAAAACATTACACGCGGCAAATAACAGCGGATAAAAAACGCCGGCCCAATCGCCTAATCCGATGACGCGCTGCTGCACCGCGCCTAGCAAGTCAACAACTGGAAAAAAGTGTGAGATCAGCAACAGCCCCGCGAGGAGCAGGAGCAGGATCGAAAGTTGTAGATACACACGTGGCCGAGTTCCCAGCATTCCGAAATTCTCCTCGCTTGAGACACTTCGTGCAAATGTTCCAAACGAACCAAACTAAACAGTCGAGGTCTGGATCTTTCGCCGACGTGGAATGCCAAGGCTATCAAAAATGACACGCGTGGCGTCAGAACGATTGAGAGTGTAGAAATGAAT
>QHOZ01000072.1 GCA_003219495.1 Verrucomicrobiota bacterium
GAGGCTCGGAATGTTTCGTTTTCTCGCGCGAATGATCGCGAAAATCGCGAACTCGCCGGAGTGGCACTCGCTTGTTCAAAGCGGCGAAGCTTTGGACGAAACAATCCGCGGTCTTTACGCGCGTCGCCGTGCCGTCTTCGCGTGCTGCGCTTGGACCATTCTTTCCCTGATCTTGAATTCAGGTGAAGTCTACATCGCGCTTTGGGCGCTGAATCTTCACGCAACGGTGGTGAACGCGATTATTTTGCAGAGCATGGCACTAACGATTCGCGCGGTCGCGTTTCCGGTGCCCGGCGGATTAGGTGTGCAGGAAGGCGGCTACGTTTTAGTTGGCAATCTTCTCGGCATTCCCGGCGAAAGCGCTCTTGCTCTATCTTTGATTGCGAGAGTGCGCGAGCTCGGCTTTGGAATTCCCGGCTTGATCGGCTGGCAAGTCATCGAAGGCCGCCGTTTGCTGCGGACCAACGCGGAAGTCGCCCCCTCCTGAAGTTTCATTTTCGCAATCGCGCGGCTGAGATTCGCCAGTCGTCGCTTCACTTTCGCGGGATTTGTGAAATTGGTGCGCACACCCCACCAGATCCAGGCCAGTCCGCCCGGAAGATCGAGCTGCTTGCGGAGTTGGGCGATCACTTCCGCATCGCCGTATGCTTCCAGAAAAGTTGTTCCGAACGAAATCCACTGCCGTGTTGGCAATGTTCCCACGAGATCCAAAAGGAACACGAGCAAATCGTCGGCCTGTCGCGCCGCGGTGCTCAAAGATTTTTCGTGATAGATTTCGAAATCGATCAAGCGCGCGCGATTGTTACTCGCGTCGTAGATGACGTTCGTAATGCTCGCGTCGCCGTGCGACCAGCGCCCACGAAATTCGTCGCTCCAAAATCCGTGCGCCCGCCGAAACTCAGTCGCCGCTGCGCGCAACATTTTCCGAGTCAACGTACCGCGGTCCAAATGTTGCCACAAACTTTCCCCCGGCAGTTTTTCGGCAATGACTGTGCGTGGCCCGGAGGCGTAGGCGCGAAAGCGATCGCCATTTAGCATATTGTAGCAATCGACTTCCCAGCGCTGCCATTCCTGGACTTTGCTCCAGAAACGAATGGGAATATCGGCGACGCGGAAATAAAGATTCGTGAGCTCCGCGAGTTGCTCGCTGTGAATGTTCCGCCGTTTCACTACCAGCGCCCGATTTCGCCTGACTTTCTCGGAAATCGAATTGATTGCGATTGCTTCGACCAGTCTCGTCGCGACACTCGCCAACCCCCCTTGCGGCACAATACTCGTCGCAACTGCTGCCAAACCCTCAGGCACCAGATTCTGCACCAAAGAGGCGCCGTTTTCCAAAATCCCCATTTTCACCCTTTCCTTCGACGGCTTTGAGCGCGATGGCTTCAATCTTTCTCGCAAGCGTCAGACTGTAATCGTTTGTCCAACGTTCAATACGCGTAACTCAGATTTCACCCCGCGCTTTTTTATGTTCCGTAATGATTTGGAATCGCGACGCGCGCCTTAACGAGCTCGACTGCGCGCGCCGCCCGCATCGGACCCATCGTGTAAAAATCTCCAATACAAACCAGCATGTAATCGATCGGTTGCTCGAGCGAAACCAATGCCATGTCCGAAAATAAATCGGTGTCGCCCGTGTGATAAATCGCCGGCCCGTCTTTGATCGACAATACGACACCGGTTGGGGTGCCGCCGTACACGGGCGTCTTGTCTTCGCCCGGCTTCACCGACGAGCCATGCCACGCCGGGACGAAACGCGCCGTCACTTCACCGTCGAACATTGGAATCGCGCCGCCGATTTGTCCGCCGTAATCCCCGTCGTCAGCGGGATATCCGAGCGCGTGTTGCAACGCCGCCGCGCAATCGAACGTGCAGCACAATTTCGCTTTGGTCTTTTTCGCGATCTCGACCGCATCACCCACGTGATCGAAATGGCCATGGGTCAAAACAATCGCGTCTACACGCTCGATCTTCTTCAAGATCTCTTCGCCATTCTCGTGCGCAGGATTTTTCAGCCACGGATCGATGAAGACGATCTTTCCCTTGGTAGTTACCAATTTGTAAGTCGAATGCCCGTACCAGGTGAGTTGTGTCTCGGCCATCATTCATCAAATCGAAACCGTGTAATCGGGCAAGTGTAAGATTCGACACGCGTCGCGACGTTCTATTAAGATAGACACCTGCAAATGGACAAAGCGCATCGACATCTTGCCGCATCGGATCCGCGCATGGCGCAGCTCATCGCCTCTTCGCGCCGCTACGAATTGAAACCGAATGGATCGGTGCGTCCGTTCGATGCGCTCGCCGAATCGATCGCGTATCAACAATTGAGCGGCAAAGCGGCCGCTACGATCTGGAAACGCGTTCGTGCGATTTACGGCAAGCGCAAACATCTCGATCCGAAGCAAGTTTTGAAAACGCCGGACCGAAAACTGCGCGCGGCCGGATTGTCCGGGAGCAAAGTCGCCGCGCTGAAAGATCTCGCCGCGAAAACAATCGACGGCACCGTGCCCACCGCGCGCGCTCTTGCGAAAATGAGCGACGAAGAAATTGTCGAGCGACTGATTCAAGTCCGCGGGATCGGCCGCTGGACCGCGGAGATGTTATTGCTTTTCGATCTCGCTCGTCCCGACGTTTGGCCGATTCACGATTACGGCGTCCAGAAGGGGTTCGCGAAAACTTTCGGCAAAAGAAAACTGCCGACGCCGAAACAATTGTTGAAGCTTGGTAAAAAATTCGCCCCGCATCGCTCCGTCGCCGCATGGCATTTCTGGCGCGCGCTCGACAATGCCGGTCGAGCGTGACGTTGACTTTGCCGTCGCTGCTTAATAAAACCGCGCATTATGGCGATGATTCACGTTAATCGGGGCGCAACAAGTCTGGGCGCATTTGCAGAGGAGCAAGTGCGCGAAGGAATTCGGTCCGGCCGTTTTGCGGCGACGGACCTCGGTTGGAAAGAAGGAATGGCAAATTGGCAGCCGCTTTCGCAATTCGCCGAATTTGCGGCCGACTTCAGCGCCAGCTCACAACCGGGTGCACCGACCCCGCAAACTCCAGGCGCCCAGCCTGCAACAATTGCGCCGATAGGATCGACAACCGCTCCCGCCGGAGCGCGAAGCGGTCTGCCTTGGGAACATCGCGATTCGATCGGCTTGGGTAACGCATTTGTTCAGACCGTTTCGATGATTCTCACGCGGCCGACGGAAGCGTTCACGATTATGCGAACAGAAGGCGGATTGGGCGATGCGCTCCTGTTCGGCGTAATCGGCGGCAGCATTGGAGTTATTATTTGGACGTTACTGTCCGCGTTAATTCATTCGCTCGGTTTGGCCGCGGCGTTGTCGCAACGAAATGCTTTGGACAGCATGCTCGGAGCAAGTGTCGGCGGCGTAATGCTGATCGTGCGGCTGATCCTGGCTCCCATTTTCATCGCGATCGGTTTGTTCGTTTGGAGCGCGCTGGTGCACGTCTTTCTGATGATGACGGGTGGAGCAAACAAAACCTATGAGACCAGTTTTCGCGCGCTGAGTTTCGCCTACGGCGCGACCGCACTTTTCGCGATTGTTCCGTGCTGTGGCGGATTAATCGCGCTGATCTGGGGCTTGATCGTGGATTGCATTGCGATTTCGCGCAGCCACGAGACCGACATCACGCGCGCTGTCTTGGCGGTTCTTCTGCCGATCGTCATTTGCTGCGGCGGCATTGTCATCGTCGCCCTCATGTTCGGCGTCGGCCTCGGTGCTTTGATGCAACAGAACGGCAACTAAGTAATGCGCATTGTTCGGCGGCCGCTCGCTCCTCAAGAGATAGATCACGAGCTGATTTGGTGTTGTGTAACGTTAGTCGGGCTACTCCTGGCGGCGATTTGGTTCGCCGCCGGCTTGCCCTGGCCGCATTGCATTTTTTTGTCGCTCACCGGCCACCCTTGTCTCACTTGCGGCGCCACTCGCTCCGCAATTGCGTTTTTCCATTTCGATTTTTGGAACGCCCTAAAATGGAATCCACTCGTGTTCGGCGTCCTCTGTGCATTGTCGATCTTCGATGCTTATGCCGTCGCCGTTTTGGTTCTGCGCGCGCGGCGATTGCGGCTTATCCAATTCACGCTCGGCGAAAAAAAGTTTATTCGAATCGCGGCGATCCTGCTGGTGCTCTCGAACTGGATTTATCTTTTGGCGCGACCGCGCGGTTTATTTTGAGCTCCCGCCAAATTCGCGAGCTCCGATTTGGATAAGTGTCGCCAGTGGCCTCGCGGCAGATCGCCGATGCGCAGATTTCCAATTCGCATACGCACCAGCCGTTCTACTTCATAACCGACCGCGTAAAACATTCGTCGGATCTGCTGATTGATGCCTTGACGAAGCACGACGCGTAATTTGATCGGCGATATCGCGTGCAGTCTCGTGATCTGCGCGCGCCGACCATCCAGAAAAACTCCGCGCAGCAATTTTTTCCCGTTCTCCGCGGTCCACGGTCGATCCAACGTGACTTCGTATTCTTTCTCGATCTTGAATCGAGGATGCGTCAGGCGTTGGGCGAGATCGCCATCGTTCGTCAGCAGGAGCAGTCCTTCACTTTGCGCGTCGAGCCGGCCGACGTTGAAGAGCCGCGGAAATTTTGGCGGCAGCACATCAAAGATCGTGTCGCGCGCGTGCGGATCGCGGCGCGTTGAAACGAAGCCGGCCGGTTTATTAAGCGCGATCGTCAGCGGCGGTTCGCGATGAATGAGCTTGCCGTCGACTTTGACGTGATCGCGCTCGGAGGGTTGTGCGCTGAAATTTGTGCAAACGCGTCCATTGATCGTGACACGGCCGGTCGCGATGAGCTCATCGCATTTGCGGCGTGAGCCGATGCCGGCTGCGGCGAGAAAACGATTCAGACGCATGGCTGAGTTGTTGAAAGGCAGCTCGGAGATCGCCTCAACCGCTCAACTCGCTTAAACGTCCGGCTTTGTCTTAGGCAGGCCGATCACTTTGCGGCCGTCTTTCCACTGGCCGCGCTTTTTCAAGAGCTCGACGCGCTCGAAACGCTTCAGAACGTTGCGCTTGGCGACGATAGTGCTGGCTCCTCTAAGACTGCGATGCTGAGACATAAAAGACTGAAGTGAGCGCGAACAGTAGCGCGAAGACGCGACATTTCAACCCGCAGTTCGCGGCTCACAATTGATTATTTAACACCACCCAAGGTCCCGTCGCCATGACTTGATGGTAAATATGAAACCGCGTCGTCAGCGTTTCCTGCCAATGCGGAACGCGCTCCTGCTTAATGATCAGGTAGATTGACTGCGGATCGCCCCAATGACGCAGGATCGCCTCTTCCTCGATCGAGATATTCGCGCTGCTGGAAATGTGCATCTCGTCATTCGTCGGCTGGTTCACGAGATAAAATTTCCGATGCAAATAGAAGAGCAGGCTGCTCGCTTCATCGAGGTCGCCTTCGTAAACCACCGCATCGTTGTCGGCAACGCGCGTTTCCAAAAAGCGCCCCGCATCGGCGAGCGAAAATTGCGGCGACATGCGCGACATCCCGTTTGCTGCAGCGAGCGCAATTGGCACGATTGCAAGCGCGAGCACGCTCAAACACAACCGCGGCCGATCTGTCTTCGCCAAATAAATCGCGATTATCGCCGCGACCGTTAACGAGCACGCGATCGTCAGGATCATGGGACGCAGCGTTTCGAATGCAGCCGGGGCCACAACGTGAAGAGCATGACCCGCCGTCCAGCTGCTGTTCGCGCTCTCCGGATTGGCGCCGTTCATCCGACCGAGCTGGGGAAGCCAAAGAAAAAGCCCACCGGCAGCGATTCCGATGATACCAACAATGCCGGCGCCGGCCAGCCGCTCACGTTGCGGCAATCGGTCCCACGCAGTCGCGGCGAAAATCGCGAACGCGCTCCACATGCTCATCGAATAGTAATCCTGGCGTTGGCCGATAAGCAGCAACGGAAGAAAGACGATCGCCATCCAGCACAACGCCAACGCTTCCGCGAAATCGAGCTCGTGCTGCCGAATTACTTTTCGCCACCAAAAGATCGAAGCGGGAATTATGGCGACCGACCAGGGGAACCACCAAATGATGTGCAGCCAGAGAAATTGAAATCTCGGAACGCCATTATCGTGGCCGGGAACATTCGAAAACGAACGCAAGTGACCGAGCCATTCCACGGTTATGAGCTGCTTGAGAAATCCTGGGAAATGTTTTTCGGTCGCGACGTACCACGGCGCGAGCAACGCCAGGAAAACCAAAATGAATATCGGGTGGAAAAGTTTTCGGAAACGCAGGCGCGCTTCGCGATAGAAGATCGACATCAAGACGAAGAGGCTCAGCGGATAGATCAGGCCTACTATACTTTTCGTGAGACACGCAAACGCGCAGCAGATCCAGAACGCGAGCGGCCAGACCACACGGCCCCGGCGGCGTTGGTAGGCGGATACTCCGCAGAAAATCGCGGCGGTGATAAACATGCTGAATATCGGTTCGGGCATTATGACGCGCCCGAGAATCGCCGGCCCGCACGAGCAGAGATAAATCAGCGCCGCAAAGAATCCCCGCCAATAGTCAGCGAGCTTTTCGCCAATGAGAAACGTCAGCGCCACGGTTGAAATTGTCGCGAGCGCGATCGGTAAACGCGCCGCGGCGGCGTTGATCCCGAAAAGTTTGAACGAGCCGATGATGAGCCAGTAAAGCAGCGGCGGTTTCGGCAAACGCGGCAATCCATCGTTGGTCGGCCAAAGCCATTGGTGTGTTTGAATCATCTCGCGCGCGGCGCCGGCGTACTGGCCTTCAGTGTGATTATAGAGGTCGCCCCAGCCTAGCGTCGTGAGATGCAGCACGGCCGCGAGCGCGATCACGGATGCGAATAGCGCATGACGCAATCGCGGCGGCGGCAAAGCCGGTGGATCGAGCAGAGCGTCTTGAAGCGTGAACGTGCGTGCGCCGGCGGTCATGGTCCGATTCGTTAGGCCGAGGTCGAGCCGTATTCTTTCCACTTGGCCGGCAATGGCAACAATTTCGCGGCGGGCATTTCGATGAGCGCCAACATTTGCCGGCAATCCGCGATGATGCTGTCATCAGACGGCCGTCGGATTTGAAACGCGCACCAGAAACGCGCACGCTGCAATTCGTCCAGCCAGCCATCGATGATCAATTTGTCGCCGAGTTTCGCCGCGCGTTTGTAGTTGATCTCTGTCCGCACGACGACTGGATAGCGTTGCGTTTGCGCCATCTCCGCCAATCGCATCCCGAGCGCCTCCGCCAATTTCGTTCGCGCGATTTCGATGAAGCGAAGATAGGCAATGTTCGAAACGACCCCGCCGCAATCGGTATCGAAAAACATTACTTCGACGTCGGTGCGGATCCGCGGCTGTTTCTCGTTCATCGTAAGATCGACATCATCGCCTCGATCACTTGCTGGCTCGTTACTTCTTTCATGCAACGAAAGTCGATCGGACATTCGCGCAAAAAGCACGGACTGCATTCCACGTGATGGCGGACGATTTTGTGACGGTTTCCAAGAGGACCGGTCAACGCCGGCTCAGTCGAACCGAAAACCGCCACTACCGGAACGCCGAGCAAGGCGGCGAGATGCATCGTGCCGGTGTCGTTCGTGAGCAGCGCGCGGCAATTGCTCAGCTCCGAGATCAATTCTTCCATGGTGGTTTGGCCGGTTCGATCAATGCAATTGCCTTCGAGCGTCGTCGCAATCGTCTCGCTGATGTTTTTATCCCTGTTCGTACCGAACAAGCGCCATTTTGCTTTCGTCCGCGCGGAGATTTCCGTTGCGACCTCCGCGAAGCGCTCCGGCAACCAACGTTTCGCCGGTCCGTACTCGGCGCCTGGGCAAAGACCTAGCGTGTCATGTTTACCATTCGTCGTTTGCGGCAACGCGAAATTGTCGATTTTCGCGTCAAGATCGACATCCGCACCGCAGTCAGCCGCAACGGGCGGGCGCGGACGTTTCGACTCGCGCACGATCTGATTCAATAACCAGGCGCGAGCGTGACCGCGGTAACCGACCTTTCGCGGGATGCGCCGGGCTTCGAGCGCGACTCGCAACGAGTTTGGAAATAAAATTGCGACGTCGAACTTTGGCTGTCGCGCGATTAATCGCGTCGCGGCAAAAAGCGATTTGCCCGGCAATGACAAAACTTCGTCGACTTCGCTGATCAATTTCCACATCGGTGCGATGTTCTGCGGCGCGAGGATCGTCACGTGCGCGTCGGGCCGTCCTCTCTTGATTGCGCGAACCGCAGGCACGCTCATCACCGCGTCGCCAAGCCAATTGCTGCTCCGGATCAACATTCGAAACGGCTTCAATTTTTCCGGTAGCAAGTCTTTCGGCAGGAATACGCCGCGTTTATAGCGAACGAGCAAGAAATTAGGACGCGGCGTTTTCCAGCGATTATGCAGCCAGAATCCGTCTTCCGGCGCGGACCGCGTTTGTTTTTCCAGAAGCTCGTTCGCTTTCGCAGTGATCGCTTCAATCGAATCGCCCGGACTGTCGATCCGGTCGGCGAAGACCATTCGCCAACGGCCGGGACCGTCGGTGAAGATGGTCGTTCCAAGAACGGCCGCGCCCGTGCGTTTTGCCAAAAGGGCCGGCAACGACGTGGTGGACGCGAGCTTTCCAAAAAAAGGCACCCACAGGCCTTGATCGCCCGCGTGCTGGTCGCCCAAAATTCCAACGCCGCCTCCGGCGCGCAACAGCTCGATCACTTTTTGAAAGCCTTCGTTGCGATCGAAAGTGTGCACACCGGCGCGGCCGCGTGTTAGCCGAACGTGTTTGTCGATGTAACGATTTTTCAGCGGTTGATAAATCGTGCTGTTACGAATGTAACCGAGCACGGCAGGAAACATTGTTGCGTACAATTCCCAGTTTCCGATGTGGCTTAGAATAATGATGATCGGTCGTCCATCGCGCAGGACGCTGTGCGCGGCGTCGACGTTCTCGATCCGAACGCAGGCGCGAGCTTCATCGAGAGGCATGCCCGCTAATTTCAGGCTCGAAAGCAGGTTCGCGCCTAGCCGCTGAAAATGGCGGCGAACCAGTGCGCGCTTTTCACGCGCAGATTTTTCGTCGCCGAAGGCGATGTCCACATTATGAAAACCGAGTCGCCGATAATGGCCGGCAATCATCCACGCGCAAAACCCCAGCGCGTTGCCAAATGAGTACGCGGTGCGAAGCGGCAAAAGACCAATCAGCGCGAATCCGGCGCGATAAATTAGATAAACGAAGTACTCGAGCATCGATTGCGGGGCGCCAGCACCGGCGTCCAGCGTAAATTTGCCTGTGCGCCGCTGCAATGAATATAATATGGCGTTTGGTGCCGAGCATCGTTAGGCATGTAACCGGCCCTGCCAAAACCGAATGAACAAAAAAGATTTGTGGACGGGTTTGAATGAGCGCGCCCGAAAAGCGCTCAGCGCTCGCAATTATAAAAGTGGCACGCTCGCTCAACGAGTCGCCGAATCCGGCGTGGACGCCTCGGAGCTGGCGACGACGCGCGCGAGGACAGAGCTAAAGCGAGTCTGGATTCCCGGGTTTGAGATTTTTTCGCGTGAAATTTTTCCGCAACGCCATCGCGGCAGTTTCGGCGAGCTCGGGCGCGAAGGGCAGGGGGCGCTCGGGAAAATCAAACTCTGGCCGAAGCAATGGTCGGCCGCGCGCATGTTCGCCAACAGCGCGAAAGGCTTTCACATTCATCCGCCGCACATTCCGCAGGACACGACGTCGGAAAAATGGATGCGCCGATTGTTTATTAATGAGCCACAGAATTACGCGCTCCGCCCGTACGATCGCGAGCAATGGGACGTCATGTTTTTCCTGGAGGGACGCGCGGAAATTTTTCTGCGCGATGTGCGCGCGGGATTACCCGTGCGCAGCGTGCGATTTTTTGTCGAAGGGGACAATCATCGCGGTCGCAACAATGTTGGTATTGTGATTCCGCCCGGAGTGGCGCACGCGATTCGCGCGGAAGGTTCAGAGGACGTGCTGATGGTTTACGGCACGAGCGCGATTTTCAAACCCGAGCACGAGGGTCGGATCGCGAGCGAGATTGAAACGGCGGACTTGCCGGAAGGTTGGAAAAAGTTTTTAGCTTTGTAGGGGAAGCAGTTTGCTTCCCATTTTTTTGGTTGGGACGCTGACAGCGTCCCCTACAGTTACTTGATGAAGCGGCAATTCGATCCAGCCGAGCTGGAGCTGATGGACCGGCCGCAACCAGTCTCTGCCGAGCTCGAGCGCGATCTGGAAAACCTTCGCGGGCTCAATCGCTGGTTCGGAAGTTACGCGCTGATCTCAAAGTTTCTCGATCGCTGGATTAAACCGGGTGCGCGTTTGCGGATTGTCGATCTTGCGACGGGGTCGGGCGATATTCCGCGACTTGTTGCCGACCACGGCCGCAACGTCGGCGCCCAGCTGCAGATCGACGCATTAGATCGACAGCCTGCGACCCTAGCGATCGCGAAAAAACTGAGCGCGGATTATCCGGAGATCGCCTTTGTCGAAGGAAACATTTTGGAATGGAACGCGAGCGAGCGATACGATCTCGTTCTTTGCACGCTCGCCCTTCACCATTTTGGCGAGACCGACGCGGTTCGCGTCCTCGAGCGTTGTCGCGAGCTCTCCCGAAAGTTTGTGCTCGTCTCGGATTTGCGGCGCGGCTGGTTTTTGAGCGCAGGAGTATGGCTTCTTACCGAATTCATTTTTCGCGAACCGATGACGAAGTTCGACGGGCGAATGTCGGCCGCGCGCGCGTTCTCATTTTCCGAAATGCACGAGCTTGCCGCGCGCGCCCGTTGGCAAAACTTCGGCCACCAGAATTTTGCGTTCGCGCGTCAGGCGATCTGGCTCGAGCAGGCGTGACGCTGGTTCGCCATTTAGTCTGAAAGAATCTTCGCCTTCAGTCGTAGCAGGACTATGAGCGAAACAACTTCTTCAAATGTAGCGCGTGGTGCCGCGCTGATCGTCGGTGCGCTTCTGCTCGCGCTCGGAATTTACGCCGGCGGATTTTTTATCGGGCAAGGCATCGCGAATTGGAACAGCGGGCGACGAATCAATTCCGTGAAAGGACTCTCCGAGCGCGAAGTTCCCGCGAGCGTTGCGGTCTGGACGATCGGCTATGTCGCAAGTGGCAACGATTTGGACGCGATCAATCGAAAACTGGGCGACAGCACTAAAGCGGTGGTCGCGTTCTTGAAGCATGCCGGCTTCGAAGAAAAAGACATGGCAGTGCAACCGCCGGCTTTGCGGGATGCGAGCATGGAGCCGCGCGAAAAAGATACGCCGCCGCCGCCGGAAAGATTTCGCGCCGAGCAATCCGTGCTTTTGCGAACGTCGAAAGTCGATTTGATCAAGCCCGCGCTCGCCTCGGCTTCGACTCTGATGACGAATGGCGTGCTCCTGTCCGGCGGCTGCCAACCGAATTACCTCTACAATCAATTGAACGAGATCAAGCCGACGATGATTCAAGAGGCGACCAAGAACGCCCGGGTCGCGGCCGATCAGTTCTCGCGCGATTCACAAACGCGCCTCGGAAAATTGCGTAACGCGACGTTGCGACGCCGGAGCGCAAAGTGGTTAGGGTGGTTGTCGATGTGGATTACGAAATCAATTAACGCGGCCGAAGTTTCGAATTCGCGCGTCGCAGCAGAGTAGTTCATGATTCCGACGTGCGAATCGCAACGAAGATTGCCGAAGTCCTGGCGCGAGAATCTTCGCGCAGGCGCGTGCTCGTGCCTACGATGGGCGCATTGCACAAAGCGCATGCCGAACTGATTCGCATCGCGCGCGGTAGCGCCGGCAAAGATGGCGAAGTCGTCGTCAGCGTTTTCGTAAATCCATTGCAGTTCGAGCCGGGCAGCGATTACGAACGTTATCCGCGGCCCGAAAAGGAAGACGAAGCGTTCTGTCGCGGTGCAGGTGTCGATCTTCTGTTCCGGCCGAGCGCAGAAGAAATGTACGCTCGCGACCGCTCGATCTTTGTGGGTGAGGATTCGCTTTCTAACTTGCTGGAAGGAAAGTCGCGCCCCGG
>QHOZ01000069.1:0-5869 GCA_003219495.1 Verrucomicrobiota bacterium
ACTTTCAGGCCTAACGAGTGCGCGATTTTCCTGATCTCAGGCTTCGTCATCGTTCCAAGCGGCGTCAGCGCGCGACGCAATTGCGGCTGGCGCAGGCTGAACAGAAAATACGATTGGTCTTTGCGCGGATCGACACCTTTGCGCAAGACTGCGTGATCTCCGTGATGCTCGATGACCGCGTAATGTCCCGTCGCGATGTAATCGCAGCCGAGCGCTTCCGCTTTGCCCCAAAGATTGCCGAACTTGAGCTTCTCGTTGCACATCACGCACGGATTCGGTGTTCGTCCCGCCTGATATTCGCTCGTGAAATAGTCGATCACGGTGCGCTCGAACTGGTCGGCCTCGTCGACAACGTAATGAGGAATGCCTAACGAGTGCGCGACGTTGCGCGCGTCGGCGACCGCTTGCGGGCCGCAACATTTGTCTTCCGCGCGCGAGATGCAATCCTGCGGCCAGACTTTCATCGTCACGCCGACCACGTCGTAGCCTTGTTCGCGCAAAAGGTGACCGGTGACGCTGGAGTCGACTCCACCGCTCATCCCAAGCAACACGCGTGTCTTTTTCGCCGTCATTCGAAGGGAGAAAACTAGCAGCTTTTGCTACGATTTCACCGGGCGACTTACGAATTTGCTGTCGCGTTCGGTGAATCGCCAAAGGTGATGCGCCGAGCGCGAAATCCCAATTCGCTCGTCGGCCACAACATCGACCTCGTCCTCGCCGTAAGCGAAGCAATGGCGAGGATCGACGGAGAGGTCTATTTCATGGTGGCGATCGGTAATGTCGAAGGCCTGCGTTAATTTTCCCGGCCCGGAGCAAAGATTGCATTCGTCGTCGGTTCCGCGTCGCTTCCTCATCAACTCGATCCCGCGCCGCGGCTCGACCGCTCGGAACAAAACGAAACCGTTTTTTGTCCCGCCCTTGACCAGAACGTTCAACATCCAGTGCGCCCCGTAGCTAAAATAAATGTAGGCCGCGCCGGCGCGATTCCGCTCGATGAAAGCGCGCGCGCTCGGCCTTGAAAACGTGTGGGACGCTTCATCGTCGTGCTCCAAGTAAGCTTCGGTCTCGACAATTTTGCCGACGCATTTCCCCCAAATCAGGTCCGCTCCGATCAACTCGCGCGCGCAGGTGACCGGGTCACGCTGGAAAAATTTGGCGCGAATGATTCGAGTTTTCACCCCAATGGCAGCGTCGATTGCTTACGCCGATCGACAAAAACAACTAAAACGTCGGGGCTTTGTAGTAGATCGGGAGTTTCACGACGCACGCGACCGGTTTGCCATCGCGAAACGCGGGAATGAATTTCGCCTTGCTCATGTCCTCGAAGGCGATGTCTCCGAATCCAAGACACGGCGGTTGCTCACTCAGTAGTTTGAGATCGAGGAGATTGCCTTTCTCATCCACTTTCAACTCCAACTCGGCGGAGCCGTCCACCTTCACGGGCGCGGTATTCTTATCGGGATAATGAAACCCGTTGAACTTCGAGTCCCCGCCCCAAAACGGCTGAGGCCCGACGAAATCGCTTTCCTTCGCCAATTCCTCGCGCTCCTGATTTGAAAAAATCCTCAACCGCGGTTTGTCCTTTACGATCGTGAGGATGACCGTTCCGTAGTAAATCGCGTCCACCGCCATGTGATTGTTAATGGCGGGGATCATTTTCGGATTCACGGCGAGATTCAGCTTTTTCAGAATCTCAGCCGTGCCGCGATAGGTCGAGACGGAGTTAACGGTGCCGTCTTTTTTTACAGCGCAGGAAAACATCACCGCCGCATCTTTTTGTCCCTGCTGCACGAGGCCTGCCGCATCGATGCGGTTGACTAATGAGTCCGGTCCGGTGCCGAGCAGGATCGGCCGATACATTGGTAAGCTCTGAGCTTTTGACGAGGGGACATCGACTTGAGACCAGCCGAGATCGGCCGCGGAGAGCAAGAGGAGCGTTGAAATTACAAAACGGCGCATGGGACAGATACGCAATCTAAACGGGGAACATTTTCAACCGCAATCTCACGAAACTTACGCCGCCGATGCGCGCGGGTTGGCTGGGCGGATGTCGATCTTGCGGACAACTTGGCGGCGCCGGAAAAAATCGATCAATGCATCGCGGGTTTGGACCGGATGGAAAGTAGTTTCCCCTAGCGACGTCTCGAGAAGCGCGCGCAACTTCATGAATCGATGCCCACCACTGCGCGAATCGAAGCTGTTGAAGGCAACCGTATAACGTTTGTCGCGCTCAAGCTCGATGCCACCAGCACTTCGCAGGGAGATGATTCGCCGCTGGGCGCCATTTCCCTCGGTTTCGATTTCAAAGCCAATCAGATTCCGCGGCTCACGACTGGCGTAAACTTCTTCCATAACCGCCTTGATCTCTTCCGCGGTTAATACCGCCGTCACGACGAAATTCTCGAACGGGATCAGATTCCACACGTCGTGCACGGTCTTAGGGCCGGCTACAAAATTATTTCGCTCATCGAAAGCGCCATGCATTGCGCCATCAACGGCAACACCGCGCTCACGCAACGATTCGATGATCGCCGTTCCGATGAGCGCTTCAACATCGCTCGGCTCGCCGGGATGGCTGCGCACGCGAAGTGTTTCGGCCAATGTGCCAATCGGGTCGGCAAGCACGCGCGCAGATTCGTCGAGCATCGGTCCGGCGCGCGAAATGACGACGTGGTCGAGTGGAATTCGGTTGTCCATGAATTCACAATGCGCTTCACGCCGCAGAAGCTGTTTCGATGCGCGATCGAATGTCAGATCCAGTCGTCCGACGTGAATGCCGAAATGATCCGCCTGGGTCAGCAACACCCCATTCGTTACGCGGCTGGGAATCGTTTGATGCGTGTGTCCTGCGATAAAAGCGGTCACGTTTGGAAATTCCGTGGTGAGCGCGATCACGTTGTTCGCGAAATCATCGCCGCCAGTGCGCGCCTTCAATCCCATGTGCCCGGCAAGGACAATTGCGTTTGCTCCTTCGCTGCGCGCTTTCGCGATCGCGCGCCGCACCGGTTCGACCGCGTGTTCGAAATCAAAGCCGCGAATAAGTTCCGGCCGGAACCAAAACGGCATTCCCGGCGTGGTGACTCCGATCACCGCGACGCGAATTCCGTCGACGTCTTTTAGGGTGAAGGGTTGAATTTTTGCGAACGGCGCCGCCGCAACCTCTCCGCTGGATCTCCCTTCGATCGACATGTTCGCGGCGAGCACCGGCATTTTTGATTTTTCGACTGCGTTCACGAATGCTGCGGCGCCCCAATCGAACTCGTGATTGCCGACGATCCACGCGTCGTATCGCAAATGATTGAAGAGATCGATCATGAGCGCACCGTTGGTCCGCAAGCTCACGTCGGTGCCCTGATAAACATCGCCGATGTCGATCAAGATCGAATGACGGTTTTGTCGCCGCCAGCGTTTGATTTGCGTGACACAGCGCGCAAAACCGCCGAGGTCCGCGTTTCCGGCGTAATCGCTTGTTGGCAAAATGTGACCGTGAAGGTCGGTCGTGTGCAGAATCGAGATTTGAACGAAGTCGTCGTTCGACGTCGCGATTGAGCGCGCGAATGACAGCGTTGCGCAAAACAATCCGGTGCCGCCAATGGTTTTGAGAAATGCGCGGCGAGTGGGGGGACTCACGCATCATTCGTTAGCGGAAATGAGGGTGCGCGACAATTCTATTAATGTCAGACTACGCGGAGATGATTGAGCTTGAAGGAATCGATCACGTCGCGTTGAGCGTGCGCGATGTCGAGCTCGCAGCGCAATGGTACATCGATGTGCTCGGGTTCGAGCGACTTCACGAAGGAATGTGGGACGGCGTTCCCGTTTTCATCGGCAAAGGCACCACCGCGCTCGCGCTCTTTCCTGTGCGCTCGAATGAAAGATCGATATCGTCCGGGCCCGCTGAGATTCGAATGCTTCATTTCGCAATGCGCGCCAATCGGAAGAATTTTCTCGCCGCGCAGGAGGAATTAAAACAGCGTGGCATCAAGTTCGAATTCGACGACCACGAAATTTCACACTCAATTTATTTTCGCGACCCCGACGGCCACAAACTCGAGATCACCACTTACGAATTAAAATGAAAAGCATCGCTCTCATCTTCTGCCTCTTCATCCTGACGCTCGTCGTTGATGCGCAAAGTCCGATGACGACATCGCAGCACCTTTACAAACTTCTGTTCGAAAACGATCAGGTTCGCGTGCAGGAGTATCATTTAAAGCCGCACGAGATCGAGCCAATGCATTCGCACACGACGGAGGGAGTCGTTTACGTTTTGACCGGCGCGAAATTAAAATTCACGATTCCGGATCGTCCGCCGGAAGAGCGATCGGCTACGGCCGGAGAAGTCATTTGGCGCGAGCCGATCACGCACATGGTTGAAAACGTCGGCGATACCGAAGCGCGTGCCATCGTGGTCGATTTGAAAGCGACCGCCAAGCATTAGCGGACAGCGCAGATGAGCTTGAAATGCGCGCCGGCATTCCGGTAGGATCGACAACGTGAGTAACGGTTCCCCCGACAACAGCCGAGTTGACCTCGATCGCGCGCGGCGAGTTACCGCAATCATTTGGTTTGCCGGTGGCGGCCTCTGTTTCGCGCTGCTGATTTTGCAATCGATCAGCAACCGATTTGCCGGAATGGGGCAGGAAATGTGGGCGTGGTTTACGCCAACGGTGGTCCCGACGATGGGTTTGATCATCGGCGTTCTGGCGAGCACGGCATCGGAGGACGACAGCGGCCGCACCGTGAAAAAGTTTTTTTATCACGCCGCACTCGGTCTGTCGGCTGCGTATCTGATCGTTCTTTTGCTGACGATGCTACTCGAGCCGCTCGCCGGCACGCACAACATGGCTTACTTCAAATTTTCTAATTTCTGGCTTTCGCCAATGCAGGGTTTGGTCGTCGCGTCTCTCGGGGCGTTGTTTAATTCGCGCAAAAAAACTGACGGTTAATCGGCGCTGCTTACCGCGGCGGACTCAATGCCGCGCGAAGGCCGGATTTTTCCAAATGCATGTGCGCGGTGATCTCGCTCGGCTCGACGAATGCGGCCTGGCCTCCGCCGAGCGCTTTGAATTCGTAGATCAGCGCCGTGCAAGCGTAGTCATCCGTGAAATCCTGATTGCCGATTCTCCTTGGCAATTCGTTTAGTCCTTTTCTGACCCACTCGCGTGCTTGATCCGAGCTCACGCGCTCTTCCGTTTGTTGGAACGGGTGATTCGTCACGACAAATACGACCACGCGAAAGTGTCCTTCACGCGCGCCGAACAACGCGCGCAAATAACCGTCGATCGAGAACGTCGACATCACTTGGCTATCGAGTGACCAGCGGTTCCGGCTGAAACTGCCGTCCGCATTGATTTGTTCGATTCGCGACGCGATCGCGAATCCATCCGGCACCGCATAATAACTTTTCTCACCGTAACCGCATTTTTCGAACGCTCCGCTCAACACCGCATCCACATCCTTCAATTTCGGTGCGGGGTTTCCGGCGACGAGCAATGCGCGCGGCACCCTTTCGAAAGTGGACGCCTGCGGCGGGGGAAACGGAAATTGCGGAATCTCGGGCTCAGGCGGCGGCGCGCCTTCACCAACTTCTAACGGCGGGCCGAGATCTTCCGGTGGCGCGCCACCACCAACCAGCGGTTGCGCGGATGCGGCCAGGCTCGGCTGAGGACCCGGCGATGCATCAGCTTGGTAACTATAGGTGTGATAGGAATGACCGGGCGACGCTGTTGGCGCGAGCCGAGCATGATGATCGCCACTGATGGGCGCGTTCACCGCGACGCTTTGTTGATAAGCGACACGGCGCCCGGTTTGATCAACCACCGAAAGCCCGCCGATGGTTACGAAGACGTTCATCGGCCTTTGCAAT
>QHOZ01000069.1:5935-11994 GCA_003219495.1 Verrucomicrobiota bacterium
AAGGCACCGGTTGTCGCGTGGCAGCGTCGGTAACTTGGATAAGTCTATCGTTATCGAACGCCGGCGAATTCGACGCGATGAAAAATCCGGGCCGCGCGACCTGAATGTGCACGAGCCAATGTTCGGGACCTTTTGTCCAGGACGCTTTGAGCTCGACCTCGGCGGCAAAAGAGACGCTCGCGAGCAAGATCGACAATATAAACGCGGAGGCGGGAATTCGGGGAACCATTCAGCCATGTTATCGCGCGGCCGGGCGCGCTGACAATCACGATTCCAGCCGGGACGGAACCAGAATCCCATCGCGCATTCCGTGCACGAACTTCTTGTCGGCCGGAACGATCGTCGCGAGCGCGCCGCGCAATTTCACTTTGTCCTGTTCGACAAAATAGTACGGGCAAAGCCGCACCCGGCCTTTCATCGTCTTGATTTCGCTCGAGCTTGGATCCGAGTAACGCTGCTCGACGAGTCGTCCTTTGTGGAAGCGCTGGAGGATTGTCGGTGAGGAATCGAACGTCGCGAGGGCGCTCTCAATTCTCTTTTCCCATTCACCGTGCGCGAGATCGGACCCGAGCGAAATTCCGCGGCTGCCCCAGCCGAGCGGTGAGAATCCGCTCACTTTTAAAAGAAGATCGCGCTCCTTCTGGCTGAGCTTGGCCGCTTCGCGCCAATCATGAATCTCCAGACGCGGAATGACCGCGTGCTGCGGCAACGGCGTTGGATCGAGCATCCACGAGTAGGGGATAACTTCCTGCAGTTTCAGAAAATATTTTTCTCCCAGCTCGCGCCGCCAGAATTCGTGCAACGGCTTCAGCCAAAAAAGCGCAAACCACATTTTTTCTTCGAGGAACGGTTTGATCGGCGGTGTGATGTTCACGCGGCTTTCGGCGTTCGCGCGAAGTAGGTTTTCGATCTTTGGAATGTTCGGCAGATCGAAGAGCTCGAAGAAGCGGTAGACATCGCGGCCGTCTTTCGGTTCGTAATTTTCCGCCGCCACGACGCGCAGGTCGAGACCACGGTTTTTCAATTGCGCCGCCGTCCATTCCATTTCCGGGCGATAAGTCGCCGCTTCTTCGGAGATGACAATGTCCCCGCCGTTCGGCAGAACGCTTTGAAATCCTTCCAGCATTCCGTCGGCGCCGCTGATGATTTCCTTTTCGAACTTCGAATACGTTTGGCTGAGCCATCCGGTCAAACCGATGCCGCCCGGAACCGAATCGATCTCCGCAATGATATAGCCTTCGTCCGTTAAAATCAGATCGGGCCGGATTACGCGCGGCAAATCGTTGCGAATCTCTTTGCGTCGCGAAAACTCGATCAGCTCTTTCGGTTTGCCCGCATCGAGATAATCGGCGACCCACTTCGGCTGTTTGCCTTTAACGCTGAGTTGATAAAGCTGATTGCAGGCGCGCTGAAAAATGAAAAGCCGATGACCGAGTTGTTCGAGCTCAGTCAGGAACTTTTCTTCGATCGGAAAGGCGTCGGGCGAAATTAGCCAATCCTTTTCCGCAAAGAGACCTTCTTTCGGAAATGCGCTTCGGATCGCGTTTAGTTTGTCCTCTTGGACGAGCATTGAGTCGAGAACTCTCAACTCTCAACCATTAACTCTCAACTTATCTCCCGGCCGCCATTTTCTTGAGTGCGAGCTTCACCAATTCCTCCGCCGATTTCGCCTCGCCCTGCAAATCGCGCACCGCCTTGTGGGCATCGACCTGCTTGTAACCGAGCGCGATCAATGCCAGCACCGCTTCGTTCACCTGTTCCTGCTCCGGCGTGGGCGCGTTTGCGGCAGTGGCCGCTTCCCATGCTGCCGCGACTCCGAGTTTGTCTTTTAACTCGAGCACGATTCGCTCCGCGGTCTTTTTTCCCAGCCCGCTGATCTTCGAGATCGAGGCAATGTCGGAATTGACCACGGCCGCTTTGAAATTTCCGACGCTCATTCCGCTCAGCACCGCCAGCGCGAGTTTTGGGCCGATTCCGCTCACGTGGTTAACGAGCAGGCGAAACAAATCCCGTTCCGGCGCGGACATGAAAATGTGGATCGACTGGCCGACCGCGGGAAGTTTGTCGTAACTCGAAAGCGGAATGAAAACTTCGTAGCCGACGCCGTTCACATCGACCGTCGCCTGAGTCGGCAGCGCGGCCACGAGCTTGCCATCGAGAAACGTGATCATTCGAAGCAATGCTTCATCATTCCGGCTTCAAGACAAGCGTAAGATCGACATGTTTGCCTTTGGCGACGTTGAAACCTGAAATCGGATAGATTTTCCATGTCGTCGGGAAATCGGGAAACGTTTTCGAAAGATCCGGAGTCGGAAGGAGAATGAATCGAGCTCCGCTTTTTGTCATGAACTCGGACGCGTTCTTCAATTTCAGCGGGGTCATCCACCCTTTCACCATCGATCGAAAATACCAAACCAGGCTCGGTTCCTGAAAATCGACGGCGCCAAATTCCATCTCCGGTTTCAGATCGTTGCGAACGGTTCGATAAAATTGCGCGGCTGGAAAGAATTGAGCGGCAAACGGAGCGGCAGTTATCGCGAGCGCGAGATAAACACAAATCGCGGCCGTGGCTGCGCCTTTAAGAAAGCGTTCGCTCTCGAGATGCCGGGCGAGCAACAGGGCGAGCAACGGAAGCGCTGGCAACGTGTAATGCGGCAGTTTCGTTTTGATCAAAGTGAAGATGACAAAAATGAGCCCAACGCCGCAAAGCAGGTAGATGTCGATCTTGTCGCGTTCACGCCAAAGTTTCTTCGTGAGCGCCGGCAGTTTGACTGACCACGGGAAAAAACTGGCAAAGATCGTGACGAAATAGAACGGCAGCAGGAGCAAATAAATCCAGAGCGAGTTTGAGCCGTGACTTTCCATTGCGCTGAATGAGCGGCCGATCACGTGCCGGCCAATCCCGATTCGCAAAAATTCGCCGTGCGTTTGAACCAATGCTGGAATTCCCCAGGACGCGACGATCGCGAGCATCAGCAAAAGCCCGCGAACAAACTTGAAACGCTTCGCAAGATCGACATCGCGCGAAAAATATTTCCATGCGGCGAGCGTGAGCAGGGGGGTCCACGCGATTGGACCCTTCGCGAGAAATCCGAGCGCGAGCGAGACGTAAAAAATAAACCACCATTTCCAGGCCGGCCTTTGAATCAGCTCGTAGCCGGCCCAGTGCGCAGTTGTGACGAACAAAACGAGCCACATGTCGGCGACCGCGGCTTTCGCGTGCAGAAAAGTTTGGAGTGAAAGCGTGAAAATAATTACCGCCCACCAGGCGATTCGATCGCCACTGAGCGATCGTCCCCACGCGAAGATCGACATCGCGACAAGCGCGGCTGCGATTGCCGATGGAAAACGCGCCGCGAAATCGTTCTCACCGAAAATTTTGTAGGTCGCGACCTGTGCCCAGTAAGTAAGCGGTGGTTTATCGAGGCGAAGCTGATTGTTGAAATAAGGAACAATGTAATCGCCGCGCTCGATCATTTCCCGTGAGGCTTCGGCAAAGCGCGGCTCGTCGCGATCGATCAGGGGCACGCTCCACGTGCCGAGGATGTGAAAAAGAACGCAGCCGAAAAAAAGCAGCGCGTAATTGATTGATTTCAAGTCAGGTCCCAAAATAGAGAACTTTCGTGAAGCGCGCTGCATTTTTTTACTGGCTGCTCGGGATCGTCATCGTCGTGATTTGCATCGTCGTCGCGTTTCGTTTTGACATCGCGGTTGCAAATTTCATGGCGAATCACCAGACACCCGCTCTGCGCGGCTTCATGCGCAACGTGAGTCGCTTTGGCGATTGGTGGGAACATTTTCTGGTCGGGCTTGTCTGCGCCGGAATCGCCTGGCGGCGGGGAAACAAAAGGTGGACGCGGATTTTTCTGGCGATGTTGATTGCGTTGTCGATCGCCGGAATCGCCGGGCGGGGGTGAAGTCGGAGCAAGTCTGGTGGAATCCGCAACGTTGGAGCTCGAAATATCATTCGTTTCCTTCAGGCCACGTCGATGCGTCGACTGCATTCTTTGCCGTGCTAGCATTCGCGAGCTGGCGAATCGGTCTGCCCTTATTGACGATTCCGATCCTGATCGGGTTCTCGCGAATGTATCTTGGCGCGCATTATTTATCCGACGTCGTTTGCGCCGCCGTGCTCGGCATATTCAGCGCAATCGCGGTTACGCGTTTTTTTCTGCGGCGGCGCGAGAAGGATGCGACTGCGGTCTAAAAATCACTCGGCTGTCGCCTGCGGGATCTAGTTCGGTGCAGGCTGGCGCGCTTGCTCAACGGCCGAGCAGTGGCACACTCATCACCGATCACTTTCATGGAGGGGCGGCAGAGCGGTTGAATGCACCGGTCTTGAAAACCGGAAGACTCGAAAGGGTCTCGTGAGTTCGAATCTCACCCCCTCCGCCAATTCGTTTTGTTGACCGAGCATTTTCTCGACAGCTTCGTATGTTCATGCGAACATTTCAACATGGCGAAGTCGAAATTTCGGCCGGTGATTGAAGAAAATCCGCAAAGCCGGGAGGCGATTCACGGCCGCGGCGCATCGTGGAGTCCGGCGAACCGTTTTGAGAAGCTCCATGTCGATCTTACCGCTGTGCATTTCGTCGACGACGATCCCGAAGCCGAAGAAAATCCGCGCCGCGCGACGCAGTATTTCGACGACAAAACGAAAACGATCATCGCGCACAATCAAAGCCCCGACGTCGGATTCGAAAGCAGCGTCAATCCGTACCGCGGCTGCGAGCACGGGTGCATTTATTGTTTCGCGCGGCCGACTCACGAGTATCTCGGATTCTCCGCCGGCCTCGATTTCGAATCCCGGATCATGGTCAAGCGTGACGCGCCGAAGTTACTCGAAGCGGAGCTCTCTTCGCCAAAATGGAAACCGCAGCTGTTGATGATGAGTGGCGTGACCGATTGTTATCAGCCGATCGAACGCAAACCAAAAACCGACTCGTTACGCGCGACATCGACATTTTGTCCGAGCTCGCGCGCGAGAAAGCCGTCGTCGTGAATCTTTCCATCACAAGCCTCGATGTCGATCTTCAGAGAATCCTGGAGCCGCGAACCTCTGCGCCGAGCGCGCGCCTTGATGCTGTTTCGCAATTGCGCGCGGCGGGAATTCCCGTTGGCGTAATGGTCGCGCCGGTCATTCCCGGAATAAACGATCACGAGATTCCGAAGATCGTTGAAGCTTGCGGCAAAGCGGGTGCGCAATTTGCCGGTCATGTTTTGCTGCGATTGCCTTGGGCGGTTGCACCGTTGTTCGAACATTGGCTCGACGAACATTTTCCGGAACGAAAAGCGAAAGTGCTGGAGCGCGTTCGCGCTACGCGTGGCGGAAAGAAGCTTTACGATTCTCGCTGGCGCAAACGACAGATCGGCGAAGGAATTTTCGCGGAACAAATCTCAAACATGTTCGACGTTGCCTGTCGGCGCTCCGGAATGACTGAACGACCGAAACTTTCGATCGCAGCGTTTCGCCGGCCTAACGAGCAACTCAAGCTGCTTTAGGTTTCGCGAGCGTGACTTTTCCCAAGATCGACAACATCAATGTTCCGCCGATCAATCCGAATGGCGCCATGAAATAAAAATACCAGCCCCAGCTGCGGTCGAGCAGCGCGCCGAGGACAATTCCGGCGAGACTGCCACCGAAATATTGAAAGGAGTCAATCACCCCTGAAGCAAAGCCGGCCATTTTCGCGCCACCGATATCCATCGCCGCCGCCGTCCCGAGAATCGAGTGTGTTGAATTGGCTGTGAGCGAAATAAGCACGAGAAAGAGAATCGCGGCGTTCACCGAATGAAACTGGGCCGCGGCAAGGATGATGACGGTCTCAAGAAAATAAAGAAATCCCGCAACCGGAGCGCGGCGCCCGCCAAATACTTTGTCGGACACGACACCGGAAATTAATGAGCCGAGTGACGCCACAAATGGGATCAAAAAACCAAGCAACTGAAATTTCGCCGAATTCAAATCGACTGAATGGACCTCCTGCATGAACCGCGGAAACCATTGATCGATCCCTTGTCGCACGGCGCCGGTGCAAGCGTAGGCGCAAGCGATGATC
>QHOZ01000070.1:0-5982 GCA_003219495.1 Verrucomicrobiota bacterium
ACTTGATCACGTCGGCGGAGAGACCGTTCTCGTTCATCCACTCCATCAGCATGCCGAGATCGTTGGGATTTTTTGCCGCGACCGGCTTCACTTTATCCAACACGGCGTCGAACTTTTTCGGGTCGAGTTTGCGATAAAAATTCAAGCAGAGCAGATAATCGCCGAAGCTGATATCGGCGGACATGTGGAGTTGTTGCGCGAATTTGTCAGCGCCCTGGAGATCATTTCGATCGACCGCGTCGGTGAGCAAGGCGCGTAGTGTGCCACCGCGGAACTGTGGATTTTGAGTGAGACGCTCGAGAATGGCGCGGCCTTGCGCGCTTTTTTCGGGATCGGCAGAACGGATTTGAATGGCTGCGAGATTAAATTTGTAGAGATCATTTTTTGGATCCTGCTTCACCGCGAGTGAAAATTGCTGTTCCTGTTCGGCGATGTTTCCTTCCGCGCGAGCAAGCCATCCAGCAACGACATGAAAGGTCGCGACGTCTTGCGCGCGCGGCGCAACACGCTCCAAGGTTTTGCGCGCGAGATCGATTTGGCCGAAACGAAGCGCGGCGGAGGCGAGATTGAGCTGACTGTCGATGTTCTCCGGCTGCAGTCGCGCGATTTGCGCGCGCCAGGAAACGGTTTCCTCGGAGTTTTGTTTCTCGGTTGCTTCCGCGAGGATGTAGAACGCGGGTAAAGAATCGCGATGGCGGTCGAGGACTTGTCGCGCGTAACGATCTGCCGCGCGGAAGTTTTTTTCCTGGAGTGCGGCACTTGCGCGTTTCAACAAATGCGACTCGTTCCAGTTCGTGTACAGCTTCGAGCCGTATGTGCCGAAGGCGACGATCAACAAAATGGCCAAAGCGGCGATTCCGAGATAAATCCCAAAACGCGCGGGCGACAAATGCAGCCGAAAATCGGAGAGTGTCTCGACGCCCGGTAAAGATCGGCTGCGTCGTTTTCGGCGCACCCGTTTAATTCTTTCCGGCATCTAATCTTTATGCGTGTGCGCCCGACAGATTGCAACTTGCCTCTGACCGGACGATCGAAGTTATGCGCCGCGCTCGGCTTCCTTGACGACCGGAACTTTTTCGACTTGCGCGCGAACGCGTTCGCGCAAGCGCGCGCCCCAGACGTAGCGGGTCAATAACACCTTGATCGTGGCGGTTAATGGCACCGCGAGGATCGGTCCAAGCAAACCGCCGATCAACAATCCCCAAACGAAGATCGACACAATCACGGTCATGGGATGAAGACCGACCGATTTCCCGACGATTCGCGGCGCGTAAAACATTCCTTCGAGATTTTGGATCGCGATGAAAATGATGGTGACCCAGAACGGATGCCACCAATCGCCCCATTGAAAAGCGGCAATCAAAACCGCAGGGACCCAACAGATCACGATTCCGATGTAAGGAATCATCGTTAGAACAATGACAAGGAGACCGATAAGGGGCGCGAAATTCAAACCGAGCAACGTCAAAGTTGCGCCAATGAGCATTCCGTCGACCAGACAGACGAGCAATTGGCCGCGGAAATACGCGATGACGTAGGTGTTGATCTCGGAGATTGCATCCGCGATTTCGTCCTTCATCGGCGACGGCCGCAATGGCAAATATTCCCGCCATCCTTTCTCAATGCGTGGCCGCTCCTTCAAAAAAAAGAAGAGATAGATCGGCACCATAATGAAGCTGAGCAGGAAACCGGTGATGCCGAGAAAGCCGCCGATACTTTTCTTCACGATGGCCCAAAGTTTCTCCGTGAGCGTGGGCAAATAACGCTCGAGATTCGGAATTACTTTTTCGGCTTTCGCCTCAAGCTGTTGGCGCTCAGCCGAGCTGAGCTTTGCCGGCGCAGCGGAAATTGATTCAACCGGAGAACCATTCGGCAGCGGAGACGCGCTCGGAGAAACAGTCGCCGAAGGCGTTGGCGAGGGCGCATGCGGCGGCGGTGTCCCGAGAAGAAAGTTCACCAGCTTCGAGGAACCGGCTTTGCCACGAGTGCTGCCGCCGACAACGCGGTTGTACTGCACGATAACGTCGACAATTCGGTCGCGAGCTTTCTGCGTGTAGTTCGGTAGCTCGCGCGCGAAGTTCGCGCTTTGCATCGAGATGGTCGGCACGACCCACCAAATGAGGCCAGTTAGGGCAACTAGAACGCTCACGAAAATCACGGCGATCGCTAAACCGCGTCCCATGCCACGACGGCAAAGCTCGGTGACAAGCGGATCGAGGAGATAGGCGAGGATTGCCGCGACCGCGATTGGAATCAGAATCGGTTGGAGAAAGCTGATAAGATTTGCGCCGACATAAATGACAACGCCCGCGATGACGATGAGCAGCACGACAAAGAAGGCGGTGAGCGCAGCCCACATTGTTCGCTGCTGCCAGGGCGTCGGATAAGCACTCATTCGCGCTAAAGCTATCGTCAGCGCGGCGGTTGATCGAGAGAAACTTCGCCGCGAGAGCGACTACTGCATCGAATTGCTATTCGGCGATTCGCCTTTGCTCATTCTCGTCTTCGCGTTGTCGATCTTGTCCGCGAGCGTTTTGTTTTTCGGATCGAGCGTGAGCGCTTTTTGCCAGGCATCGATTGCTTGTGCGGATTTATTTAGTTTCGCGCACGCGTCGCCGATATGTTCGAGCACAACCGGATCGTCGCGGGTGAGCTTTTGCGCGGCGCGCTGAAGATCGCTCAGTGCCTGATCGAGCTTTCCTTCGCGGAATTCGATCCATCCGAGTGTGTCGAGATAAGCGCCGTTATTCGCATCGGCTTGCAAAGCGAGCTTTATCATTTGCTCGGCTTCATCGAGATGCATGTTGTGGTCGGCCCACATGTAAGCCAGATAATTGTAAGCCTCGGCGGCGTTGGCTGGATCGACCGCGATTGATTTTCGAAACAGATCGGCGGCTTTATCGTAAAGACCCGCTTGCTCGGCGGCTGCGCCGTAGTCGAAATAGAAATGGGCATTAGCGATCTCTGCGCCTTCGCCCTCTGCTTCATGCAAAGCTTCCTCAAAGGTGGCGACTGCTTCCTGCGCATGTTTCGCTTCGCGCTGAGCGATCGCTAGATAGTAGACAATCTCAGGGGCCTGCCGGAAACGCTGACGCGCTGCGCCCAAAATTTTGACTGCCCGCTCGGGCTCCTTCAATGGGCCCAGAAGGAGTTCCGCTAAATGCAGGTACGGACTGACTCGGACGGGATTGATCACGAGACTTTGCTCATAATTCGCGGCCGCTTTTGCAAAAATTGGCTTCGCTTGCTGGCTTTTTTTGTCTCGCTCCAACGCGCGCGCCGTGTCATCCAGCAATCCGCCCAGCAAATCGTAAGGCTGATATTTTTCCGGATGCTCCTTGATGATTTGCTCGAGCATCTCAATCGCTTTGTCGCGTTGATTAGTTAACAGAAAACCGGTGGCGAGTTTTTCGCGCGCGTTCGTGTCGTCCGGTTCGAGTTCAAGAAGCCGCAAATAAAGCGGAATCGCTTCCTTGATCTGCGAGGTCGAGGCGAAGTAATCGGCAACTTCCTTCAATACCTTCGCGTCCTCGTTTGCGCGCTCAGCCGCTTTTTCAAAAATGTCGTTTACGCGCGCGACGTCTTCGGGTTTGGCGGACTTGTCCGGTTTAAAAACGATTGACGCGTAAAGTTTACCAAGGCGCATCCAGAATTCCGGACTCGCACTCGCAAGCTTCGCCGCGCGATCGAGGGCTTGAAGCGCTTTTTTCTCGTCACCGCCCGCGAGCGCGATTTCGCAAAGACGTTCGTACGCGTCGATGTTTTGGGGATCAATAGCGATCGCGCGATTAACCAGCTCCAGCGCCTGATCGGCGCGGTTGAGGTATTTCGTGTAAATAAAAGCGAGCTGGAGCAAAGGCTCGGTCGCTTTCGGATTGGCCTTGATCGAGTCTTTCAGAACATCAATGGCCTGCGGATATTCGTCCTGTCGGGCAAGCAACGCCGCCACGCGTGACGCGAGCTCAGCTTGGCCAGGATCGACATCAAGCACCTTGCGGTAAGCAGCGAGGGCTTTGTCCATCTCTCCATTCTCTTCGAAAGAGAGTCCCTCCACGAAGCGCGCGAGAGCATCCGCTTTGTGTTCGCCTTCAATTCGCAGGAGCAAATCTTTCGCTGGTAGAGCGGCAATGGAATCGTCCTGGTGCTTTCCCTTCTTTGCGGAAGTCGGGGTCGCAGATGTCTGCGCTTTCGGCGTAATGGTGTGTTGGCGCGTAAAAGCCGGCGCGATCGAGGCAATGCAAATTGCTGAAAGCAGAAATGGCCGGAGCGTCCGGGCCAGCCGGCCATTGAGCTCCATCATGTTGCCGATTCTAAGCGCGTGAGCCCGCACACGCAAATGTCGGACGTTGGCCTAACGAATCCAACAGCGCTAGGCTTTGTAACGCAAACGCTTCTTGTGGCGGTTCGCGCGCATGCGCTTACGCCTTTTGTGTTTCGAGATTTTTGCTTTTCGTCTTTTCTTCAGTGAACCCATACGAGTTTTGCGTCGTGCGTTGTCGATCCAACCACGAAGCGTTCATGATTTCAACCGGCTTCTTGTCGGGACTACGGGTCAATCAGACTCAAAGCGGAAATCAATCGGGCTGCAGGGATTTGAACCCTGGACCTCCTGCACCCGAGGCAGGCGCTCTACCAAGCTGAGCCACAGCCCGAATTAACGCGCCGATTATGTCGTGCATTTAATCCCGGATAGCAAGCGGTCAGAACTGCGGTTCGGACGATCAGCACCCTTCCGAGTGCCGCAAGTGTTCAAAAAATTGTCGCCCCAACGCCCGTTTGCGACGGATTCCTCTCAATTTTGCGATAAATTCCATACTTTCTCAGATTTTTCATCGGTTATCGCAGTTGCGAGAAAGTCGGCATACTCCCTGCTAATTTTCTGCCAGAACTAAATGAGACTGGCACCGAACAAAAGAGCGGCCGCGATGACCTTCCCGGAAGTTCTCGTTGCCGTCCTGTTACTCGGAGTTTTCTGCGCTTCGATTTTTGAACTCAATGCGGTCTGCCTCCGTTACATCGACGCGAGCAAGGAATCCATGTCGGCATTGCAGAGCGTACATGATCGCTGCGAAGTCCTGCGCAATTTATCGTTCGCCGACCTCACCACGACGAGCACGATTCAAACGCTGCTCGCGGCGCCTCCTAACGGCTCGGAATTTTGTAAGAAAGCAACTGAGGTCGTAAAAATCAGCGCGTATCCGACTCCAAACGGCGTGACGCAGTTCACTCGCTCGTCAAATGGAACTGTCACAACCAATTCGACTGCGACCAGCCTCGGCAGCTCTCTTGTTCAAGTAGATGTCTCAACCTCATGGAACATGCTCGCTGGCCGGGCACGTTCAGAACAAACCAGCACTATTATCTCAAACGGAACCAAAAAATGAAAATCAAGTCCTCACATAAAACCGCCGGCTTCACTCTGAGTGAAATGCTCGTCAGTGTCAGCCTCAGCTCCATCGTGCTCGCCGCCGCAATAGCATCCGGCGTTTCGCTGCAAAAAAGCTTCAATGCGGTGGACAACTATTTCACCACGCACATGCAGCAAATTCGTATCATCGATTATCTCAATCGCGACGTGAAGCGCGGCCTTGTTGTTACCACGTCGGTCGATCTGCAAAGCGTTACGATGAGTGTTCCCAAATACATCATCGAAGCCGGCGATGCGGAAGCGATTGCGAACCCGTCGCTGGTGGGTACTCCGCGCACACCGACCGTGAGCTACTCCTCGAATGGTTGGCAGGTCAATTACAGCCCTTCGATGAGCACAGTTGTGTATTCGATCACGGGCAGCTCAATCTTGAGAACTGAAAATGGAGTCGTCACGACGATTGCTTCCAGCACCGACCAACTGGTTCCGTCGACAACGGATGTCGAGCTAGCCAACACTGAGTACGCGAAGACCTCAGTTACGTTTTCGCCCATCTTCACGTCGAATGGCAGCTCCGCCACGCGCAGCGGCACCAGTCTCTACGCAACCGCGTA
>QHOZ01000070.1:6114-9754 GCA_003219495.1 Verrucomicrobiota bacterium
GCCAAGTGCGCAGCTGGAAGGAATCTCTCGATGCGGCTGAAACCGGAGGCGACATCGCGTACGCCGAAGTTCGCAAAACGATCCTGGATCCGACACACGCTTTTAGCGGGTGGACGTACACCGGCGGCATTTACAGCAATTCGCCCGTGACTTACGGACAAGACAGCCTGAGCACGAAAGCAAAGGTCGATCTCTTTTATTACGACGCGAATGGCAACCCTTGGTACCGCATTCGCACGACGGGCACCGCTCCGGTTAATGGTTTGAAGCGGGTTGGGATGGATGATCGCATGGGTCCTAACAATCGCGGCGATAGTTTACTGCGTAAGATCGATTTCAATTACGATCGTTTCGTCGCGACCTATGGTCCGAATGGCGATGGGCTCAACAAAGCGCTCGTGCCTGTCACGCGGCCTCAGGTGACGCGCCGAGTCGAGCTCATCGCCGCGCCCATCACACCTTTCGAAGCCGCGATTAAAGCAGGCGGCACCTTTTACGGCCTTGGGTCTGCGGCTTACGTCGATAGTTATCGCTCTACGGTGGGCGGGTACGATGCCAGCGTGAAAACAAACCCGAGTGATTCGCGCTACGTTGATGCTCGAGCCGAAACGGTGGAGATCAACAGGCAACGTTTACACAAACGGCGGAATGGTTACCAAAAACACTACCAGCATAAGCGGCATCATTGATAACAACGTTCCGTTTACCCTTCCGCCATTCTACATGCCGGATACGTCAGGCTGGACCTATGTTTCCAGTCCGTCGACGGTGACCGGCAACACCACCATCAATCCTCCGGCAGCGGGAACTCCACAAAATCCCAGTTACTATTTGGTGAGTTCATTCGCGACGAACGGCAACTTGATCGTGAATGCTTTCAGCAACAACGGCTCAACACAGGAAACCTACGTCGCGGTGCACGTTACTGGCGATATCGGCGCCGACACAGGCCAGGGCGCTTCGATTACAACCGCGAACCACGTTCATCTTGAGATTTACTTCGATGGAAATTTTGGCGCCAAGGCCGAAAACATCGTCAACAACAGCGGTTTCGCCGGAAACCTTCAAATCTACGCGATCAGTCCGACCGACCCCACCGTTCAACAAGTCATTAATCTCAACTCCGGTGGCGGCTCCACCGCGGGATTTGCCGCTGTTTTCTACGCACCGTCTGCCAATTTCACGATCAACGGTGGTCCGGACATCGTCGGCGCGATCGTCTGCAAGAATTTCTACGCCAATGGCAACGTCCACTGGCATTACGATCGCGATCTGGATAAATCCGGCGACGCGGTGGACTATCGCGTCGTTAGTTACGTCGAAGACGTTCGTTAGGCGCCTAACTCGCGGATCGGTTGTCGATCTTTGCCCAGGTGTTCTCTCAACAAATCGGTTGACAATCCGCGCACGTGCTCGCAATGTCTCCGCTCCAATTTTTTATGATCGCGTCGCAGCTCACACCCTCCGCTCTCGCCTCGAGTGAGCCGACTATTCTTCCATTCCCGACGGAGCCAAACCGATCCGTTAAATCCTTGCGCCATATGACGACTCTACTCCTCCAGGAAGCAGCTCACGTAATTCCCAATCAGCAAGTCCTCATCAATGTCGTCTCGAAGCGCGTTCGCCAGCTTGGGCTCGGACATCGGCCCATGGTTGAAACAATGCCGCGGATGTCGCTCACAGATATCGCGCTCAAGGAAATCATCGCCGGTAAACTCGCGTTCGAGCCGACGAAGTCTGCGGAAAACGCCGCTTAATTCCGCGCGCGTTTAGCGCGCTGCTCCATGCCCGCCGAGTCGATCCTTAATCGCAAGGCCCTTCGCGATTTTCACATTCTCGATCGCTATGAAGCCGGCATCGAGCTCAAAGGCAGCGAAGTAAAATCGATCCGCGCCGGCAAAGCCAACATCGGTGACGCATTCGCGCGGATCGAGAAAGGCGAGGCGTTTCTCTACAACGCTGACATTCAACCCTACGAAAAAGCGAGCCACGAAGTTCCGGTGGCGAAACGCGCGCGCAAACTTCTGCTTCACCGTGAAGAGATCGACAAACTTTATGGCGAAAGCCAGATCAAAGGGCGCGCGCTGGTTGTGCTCAAGCTCTATTGGAAGAACGGAAAGTTGAAAGCCGAGATTGGCGTTGGGCAGGGCAAGGTCGCGCGGGACAAACGCGCCGATTTGAAGAAGCGGGCCGTCGATCGCGAGACCGCGCGCGAAGTTGCAAAATTTAACCGCAGACACGGCTAGATCGACATCTTATTTCGATTTGAACGTTGATCGCCTAACGATCAGCATCCACCATCTTCCAATGGCCCGGTATACATTTAAAGATAAAGTCGCGCTGATCACTGGCGGCTCGCGCGGCCTGGGGTTGCAAATTGCGCGCGAGCTTTGCCGCCGCGGAGCGAAGGTTTCCCTCCTCGCCCGCGACGTCGATGAGCTCGCCAGCGCCAAGAACGATCTCGAGCGCTTCAAAACCGACGTGCTGACTGTTCAATGCGATCTCACGGAATCTCAGCAGATTCAATCCGCAGTTCGAGAAACGCTGGAACGTTTCCGCAAGATCGACATCCTCATTAATGACGCGGGAATAATCGAAGTCGGTCCCATCGAGCACTCGCAGCTCAAAGACTTTGATCGCAATATGCGCATCCACTTTTGGGCGCCGTACGTTTTGTATTTGCTCATCGCTCCTCACATGCGCGCTCAACGCAGCGGTCGCATCGTGAATGTTTCTTCGATCGGCGGCCGAATCGGCGTGCCGCACATGGCCGCGTATTGCGCGAGCAAGTTTGCGCTCGCTGGATTCTCGGACGCTGCCCGCGCCGAGCTCGCGCGCGACAACATTTATGTGACAACCGTCACGCCGGGATTGATGCGCACCGGCTCTCACATTCACGCGAACTTCAAAGGCGACCATGCCGCCGAGTACAAGTCGTTTAACCGCGCGCTGAAGATTCCGTTCGCTTCGATCTCGATCGAGCGCGCTGCGCGCAAAATCGTGAGCGCATGCAAAGGCGGCCGCCCCGCGCTCGTCATGCCATTCACGACCTATCTCGCCATCGTCGCAAATGCGGTCTTCCCAAACATCACCGCGCGGGTGTTGAAGTTGGTCAACCGTGGTTTGCCCGGGCCAGTGAGTCAGGAAGGCAATGAAGCGCGGAGCGGAATGTCGATTCGCTCCGGAAAGTGAAGCGCCTTTTCGTTTCGATCGATCCGCCGCAATCCGTTCGCAAGGTTTTAGTCGGGCTCGATCCGCACATTCGCGGTGTGCGCTGGACCCCGGCGGATCAAATCCACCTCACGCTCGGCTTTTTCCCGGACGTTCCCGAGGATGTCGATCTTGCTTTGCGCGAAAAACTGGAGGCGATCGAGTTTCGCGCGTTTTTTCTGCCGGTGGAAGAAATAGGAACCTTTCCGCCGAAAGGACCCGTGAAAATTATTTGGGTCGGCGTCGGCGCCGGTCATCCGCATTTATTTCAACTGCACAAGCGCGTCCAGGAAGCGGCGTTCCAAGTTGGCCTCGAGCCGGAACTGCGATCATGGCATCCGCATTTCACACTCGCGCGTTGCCGCGATGTTTCACGAAGCGCGATCGCGAAGTTTTTGCAATCCAGTGCCCACATCAACGCCGGAATGTT
>QHOZ01000070.1:10098-18659 GCA_003219495.1 Verrucomicrobiota bacterium
TGAGCATTCCGGCGCGAAACAGCCAACCGCTCAGCGCGAGCAGCACTCCGGAGATTCCGTACGTCGCTGCGATCATTTTTTTTCGCCCAATGGTGTCGAAGAAGTGGCCGAGCAGGAGCGGGCCAAAAAAATTGCCGACCGCGAAGGGTAAAAGATAAGCGCCAACGTTTTGTTCCGGCACACCGTAGAAGCGCATCAAGACAAGGCCGTAAGTGAAGAAAATCGCGTTGTAGAAAAAAGCCTGCGTGAACATCAACACGAAACCCAAAAATGAGCGCCGCCGATGTTCGTGAGCGACCGCATTCCAAATTTCGTGCCATGGTGTGTGCGTACGTGTGTGGATGCGCGTCGGCGGCAAATCGTTCGTTTCCGAAACGCCGATTGAGCGCTCCACTTGATCGACAATCTCTTCTGCGTCGCGGTTGCGCCCGTGGATCATGAGCCAGCGTGGACTTTCCGGAATCCAGCGACGAAAGAAAACCACGATCAGACCAAGCGTCGCGCCGATGGCGAAGGCCAGCCGCCAACCGAACGAAAGGGCAAAATATCTTGGATCGAGAAGGAAAACGGTCGCCCCGGACCCGAGCGCTGCGCCAATCCAATACGAACCGTTGATCATCAAATCGACGCGTCCCCGCACCCGTGCCGGAATCAATTCATCGATCGCGGAATTGATCGCGGCGTACTCGCCGCCGATCCCCGCTCCGGTGATCGCGCGAAAAATCGCGTAGCTTGAAAAATTCCACGAGAACGCGGAAAGCGCGGTGCCCAACAAATAAACCGCCACCGTGATGAAGAATAACCTTTTGCGCCCGAACCGATCCGTCCCGTAACCAAAGAGCAAAGCGCCAACGACCGCTCCGGCGAGATAGCAGCTCGCGCTCGCGCCAACTTCGCTTTCGGTAAGCGCGAGCGTTTCGCGGCGAGTCAGAATTCCCGCGAGCGCTCCGGCAAGCGTGACTTCAAGTCCGTCAAGAATCCAGGTCGCGCCTAATGAAAGGACGATCAACCAATGCCAGCGGCTCCACGGAAGCCGATCCAGCCGCGCCGGAACGCGCGATTCAATCGTTTCGCCCATCGACAAACGTTTCGCGCAAAGAGCGCGCAAGCGCGACGAAACTTTTCTACTTTCTAATTCTGCGCATCAGTCTTCGTAGGTCGGCAGACCCTTCGCGCGTCGCTTGTCCTTGATGTAATTCACCATGTCTTCCGACGTTTTGAAGCTCTCGGATTTAAACGGCGCCTTCTTCTTGCGACGAATCACGCTGTACCACCAACGCCAATAATTTTGCCACGTGTCGTAGCCCGCTTCCGGCTTCTCCTTTTTCATCTCGGCGGCAATGCGCTCGTCCACACGTTCTTTCCAATATTCCTCTTCGGACACATTTTTCATCGTCGTGTGACCAGACGTGTCCGTGCTGTATTCCCGAATCGTGCGGTGTCCTCCGCAGCCGGAAAGTGAAAACGCCGCGAGAAGCAGCGCGACGATAAGTTGTTTTGAAAATCTCTGCATGATCAGCCGGGAAAGATTTCCAAACTAACAGCGATCGTCAATTTCGAAAGCGAACACTTTGAAATTTACGCGGTGCGACCGCAGCAATTTTTGTATTTCTTTCCACTGCCGCAGGGGCACGGCTCATTCCGGCCCACTTTTGGCAGCGAACGCTTCACCGGAAGATCGATCGAAATTTCGCCGGCGCCATCACAGTCTCCCGCCGCGACTCCGGCCATTGCCGGAACGGGTTGCGGTTGGCGCGAGCGCATCGGCGCATTCGCGGTCGGTGCAGTGGGCGCATCTTCCTTGAGCAGGAATTGCGGGAGAGTCGCGAGGAAATTCTCGAACGCTTGAAGATTCGACGTGCTCCGGAAGAGATTATGCAGCACTTCATTCTTAATGTTCGCCATCAGCTCGACGAACATGTCGTAAGCTTCCGTTTTGTATTCAATCAACGGATCCTTTTGCGCGTAACCCCGGAGATAAACGCCTTCGCGAAGCGCATCCATCGCGTACAGATGTTCCTGCCAGAGGCGATCGATCGCATTCAAAATGATGTAACGCTCGAGGCTCTTCACCGCGGTCGCCTCCTCATGACTGGATTTGCGGTCGTAGGACTCTTTCACCTTGGCGATAAGGAACTGCGCGTTCTCATTCACGCTGCGCGTCTCGAATTGCGCTTTCTCCTTCGTTAGGCCGAGCGGGAAAGTCGTGTTCACCCAGTGAATCAGTCCAGTGAAGTTCGGCTCGTCCACGTCCAAGTATTCATTCACCTTCGCGGGAATCGCTTCGTCGATGACCTCGAATATCAGCGTGCGCGGATCTTCCGAGTCGATCACTTCGTTGCGATACGTGTAAACCACTTCGCGCTGCATGTTCATCACGTCATCGAAATCGAGCGTGCGTTTGCGGATCAAATAATTGCGCTGCTCGACGCGTTTCTGCGCCGTCTCGACCGACTTGTTCAACCAGCGATGCTCGAGCTCCTGGCCCTCTTCGAGACCAAAGCGCTCCATGATTTTCGTCATCCGATCGGCCACGCCGAAGTTGCGCATCAAGTCGTCTTCAAACGAAACGTAGAATCGCGACGCGCCGGGATCTCCCTGACGCGCGCAACGTCCGCGTAATTGTCGATCTATCCGGCGCGCTTCGTGACGTTCGGTGCCGAGAACAAACAAACCTCCTGCGTCCGCCACGCCTTGGCCGAGCTTAATGTCGGTCCCGCGTCCAGCCATGTTGGTTGAAATTGTCACCGTACCTGGTTGACCTGCGCGCTGCACGATCTCCGCTTCCTGCATGTGAAATTTCGCATTCAGGACGTTGTGCGGAATTTTTTCGCGCTTGAGCATTCGGCTCAACAGCTCACTCGATTCCACACTGACTGTTCCGACCAAGACTGGCTGCTGTTTCGTGTGGTGTTCTCTGATTTCGTTGATGACCGCGTTGTATTTCTCACGGCGCGTCTTGTAGATGCGGTCGTTGAAATCCTTGCGCGCAACCGGCCGATTCGTAGGAATCACGTTAACGTCGAGCTTGTAAATGTCGTGAAACTCGGCCGCTTTGCGTTTCGCGATCGATCTGGACGCCTTCTTTTGCTTCGACCGCCTGATGTAATCCATCACTCCAACGCCGCCCCGGCATTTTACGCCCGGTGAATTCATCAACGATGACGACCTTGTTCTCCTCGACGACGTACTGCACGTCTTTGTCGAACACGCAGTAAGCGCGAAGCAAGTTCGAGATGTTGTGAATCCGTTCGGCTAGGGTGTCGCAGAGCTGTTGCCGCTCCGTTTTACGCTTGTCTTTCTCCTCGTCCGACAGAGTTGGATCGAGATCGATCTCGGTGAATTCGCTAATCAAATCCGGCAGCACGAACGCATTCGGATCGTCCGGATTTAAAAATGTCCGCCCTTGCTCCGACAAATCCGATTCGTTCGATTTTTCGTCGATCGTGAAAAACAATTCTTCCTTGAGCCGAAACAGTTCTTCTTTGCGCGTGTCCGAATAAAACGAAAGCTCGGCCTTGTCGATCGCGCGCCGTTTCTCCGGATCTTCCATCATCCGCAACAATTGTTTGTTGCGCGGCTGTCCAAGTTTCACTTTGAACATGAGCAGGCCGCCGAGTTCAGCATCGCCTTTCTCGAACGCTTCGCCCGCTTCGCTCGCCATGCGATTGACCAGCATCGTTTGTTTACGCACGAGCTGCTCGATCAACGGCTTCCACTTGTCGTATTGATGCGTCGAGACTGTCGCCGGGCCGCTGATGATCCACGGCGTGCGCGCTTCGTCGATCAGGATCGAGTCGACTTCATCGACAATTGCGAAATGATAACCGCGCTGGACCTGTTGCTCGCGCGTCGTGGCCATTCCGTTGTCGCGCAAATAATCGAAACCGAACTCGCTGTTCGTTCCGTAAGTAAGGTCGCAAGCGTATTGCTGACGGCGAACGTCCGGCTCTTGATCGTGTTGAATGCAACCGACCGTGAGCCCGAGAAAAGTGTAGAGCTGCCCCATCCACTCGGCGTCGCGTCGCGCGAGATAATCATTCACCGTCACCGAGTGCGCGCCGCGACCGGTCAGCGCATTCAAATAGAGCGGCAACGTCGCGACCAAAGTTTTGCCTTCACCCGTCGCCATTTCCGCGATCCGGCCGCGATGCAAAACCATTCCGCCGACCAATTGCACATCGACATGCACCATGTCCCAGGTCATCGGCTGATCGCAGACGGTGAACGAATGGCGTTGCTCTTTCAGACGGCGCGCGGCGTTCTTAACGACCGCGAACGCTTCCGGCAGGATCCGATCGAGCTGTTGCCATTGCTCTTCGGGGTCGAAAATCTTGGCAAGGTCGTCTTTAAAGGCCGCAGTCTTCGCGCGCAATTCGTCGTCCGAAAGTTTTTTGAACTGCTCATCGAACTCATTGATCCGTCGCACCATGGGCGCAAGACGTCTCAGTTCGCGGGCGTTCTTCGAGCCGAAAAGCTTCTTTAAAATCCAATTAACCATTCAGTCTGCAATATCGACGAGATTCCCTCATTTGTCATTATGCCCCGCGCTCGCTAAGCTGAAAAAATGAAGAAAATCATTTCCACTTCTGATGCGCCAGCAGCCATCGGGCCGTACTCACAAGGCGTGCGCGTCGGATCGATCATTTTTTATTCGGGCCAAATCCCGCTCGATCCGAAGAGCGGCCAGGTCGTTTCTGGCGGCATCGATGTCCAAACGCGGCGGGTCATGGAAAACATCGGCGGTTTGCTGAAAGCCGAAGGGCTCGGCTATGACAACGTCGTTAAAACCACGATTTTTCTCGCCAGCATGGGCGATTTTCAAACTGTAAACGAAATCTACGGCAGCTATTTCAAACAAGCGCCGCCCGCGCGCTCAACCGTTCAGGCCGGAGCGCTGCCGAAAAATGTCGGGATCGAAATCGAGGTCATCGCGGTCGCGGGCAACGGCGATCGCACGGTCGCGGACACGTCGGGTTAGATCGACAACTTGATGAGCGAAGATCTGCTCGCCCTTTTCCGAAAAACCGGCGCGCTGCTCGACGGCCATTTCGTTCTGCGCTCGGGATTACACAGCCGGCAATATTTTCAGTGCGCGATCCTTCTTTCGCACACCGACATCGCTGCGGACGTTTGCGAAATGCTCGCGGCCAAGTTGCGCGGCTTTGCCTGCGATTCGGTAGTCTCCCCCGCCCTCGGCGGAATCATTGTTGGCCAGGAAGTCGGCCGCTCGTTAGGCAAACGCCATATCTTCGTCGAAAAAAATGACGACGGTAAACTTGTGCTTCGCCGGGGATTCAAGATCGACAACGGCGAGAAATTTATTGTTGTTGAAGATGTCGTGACCCGCGGCGGTCGCGTTCAGGAAACGATCGACATCGTGCGCGCGCACGGCGGCGTTGTCACCGCGGTCGGAGTGATTGTCGATCGAAGCGGCGGCAAAAAACCGGATTTCGGTTGCCCGTTCCTTAGTTTGGTCGAAATGAATGTGGAGAATTTCGAAGCGGACAAATTGCCCGCCGATCTGGCGAAGATTCCCGCCGTGAAACCTGGAAGCAAATGACAAGCGAACCAAAATCAGCCGCCGCCGCAACTGTGCGCGTGCAACCGCGCGGCTTTATCGCTGAGTTCATTCATTCCTCGGTCGGCCGCAAAATGATTGTCGCCGTCACCGGCGTGATCCTGACTTTGTTCGTGATCGGTCATTTGCTCGGCAACCTGCAAATTTATCTCGGACCCGAGTGGATCAATTCCTACTCGCAACATCTGCGCGATCTCGGCCCCCTCCTCTGGCTCATTCGAATTTTCCTCATCATCAGCGTGATCTTGCACATTTACTTCACGATTCAGCTCGTGATCGAGAACCGGCGCGCGCGGCCGGAGCAATATCGCGACCGGAATTACGTGAAAGCGAGCTGGGCGTCGCGGCACATGGCCGTGAGCGGTCTCGTTGTACTCGCCTTCATCATTTTTCATCTGCTCCATTTCACCGCGCGCAAATTTAATCCGCAGTTTCCCCTCCTGAAGCTCGATCCGCTCAATCGCTACGACGTCTACTCGATGATGGTTTACGGATTTCAAAACGTTTACGTGTCCGCGTTTTACATCATCGGATTATTTTTACTGACGCTTCATCTCGCGCACGGCTCGTCGAGTTTTTTCCAATCGCTCGGACTGAGTAATCAACGCCTCACGCCGAAGCTCGCGATTTGCGGACGAATTTTCGCCTGGCTGCTTTTCATCGGCTACGTGTCGATCCCCATCGCGGTTCTGCTCGGTTACGTCAAACCTGCGCAATAATTATGATTGGCGATCTTGACGCAAAAATTCCTGGAGGCCCGCTCGACCGCAAGTGGACCAGCCACAAAGATCACGCGCGCCTGGTTAATCCGAATAGTCGCCGAAAGTTTGAAATCATCATCGTTGGTTCCGGTCTCGCCGGCGGCTCCGCGGCCGCGACGCTCGGCGAGCTGGGTTATCGGGCGAAATGTTTCTGCTATCAGGATTCTGCGCGTCGCGCGCATTCGATCGCTGCCCAAGGCGGAATCAATGCTGCCAAAAATTATCAGAACGATGGCGACAGCGTTTATCGATTGTTCTACGACACGATCAAAGGCGGCGACTTTCGTTCGCGCGAAGCGAACGTTTATCGCCTGGCCGAAGTGAGCGGCAACATCATCGACCAATGCGTTGCACAAGGCGTGCCGTTTGCGCGCGAGTACGGCGGCTTGCTTGCGAATCGCTCGTTCGGCGGCGCGCAAGTTTCACGAACATTTTACGCGCGCGGACAAACCGGCCAGCAACTTTTGCTCGGGTGTTATTCAGCGCTCTGCCGGCAAATCGCCGCCGGCACCGTCCAGATGTTTCCCCAAACCGAAATGCTCGACGTCGTAATTGTCGATGGTCACGCGAAAGGAATCGTCACCCGAGATTTGCGCACCGGAAAGATCGACATGATCGCCGGTGACGCGGTTGTGCTGGCGACGGGTGGTTACGGAAACGTTTTTTATCTCTCGACCAACGCGCGCGGCTGCAACGTGACCGCGACCTATCGCGCTTACAAAAAGGGCGCGCTCTTCGCGAATCCTTGCTACACGCAAATTCATCCCACGTGCATTCCGCACTCCGGCGATTATCAATCGAAGCTGACGTTGATGTCGGAATCGTTGCGCAACGACGGACGCGTTTGGGTCCCGAAACGCAAAGAAGATTGCGCGAAAGCCCCGGGCGACATTCCGGAAAAAGACCGCGATTATTATTTAGAGCGAAAATATCCCAGCTTCGGAAATCTCTCCCCGCGCGACATCTCATCGCGCGCCGCCAAAGAAGTTTGCGACGAAGGTCGCGGCGTTGGTCCTAGCGGACGCGGCGTTTATCTCGACTTCGCCGACGCGATCAAGCGACTCGGCCAGCAAACGATCGCGGAACGTTACGGCAATCTTTTCGAAGTTTACGAAAAGATCACCGGCGAGAATGCCTACGAAGCTCCAATGCGGATTTATCCGGCCGTTCATTACACGATGGGCGGGCTCTGGGTTGATTACAATTTGATGAGCAATGTGCCCGGACTTTTTGTAATCGGTGAAGCGAACTTTTCCGATCACGGCGCAAACCGCCTTGGCGCGAGCGCGCTCATGCAAGGACTCGCCGACGGTTATTTTGTTTTGCCTTACACGCTCCCGAACTATCTCGCCGGACAAGTCGGCAAGCGCCCGTCGATTGATCGCGCCGAATTCAAGGATGCGGAAAACGAAGTGCGCGCGAAGATCGACAGATTGCTTCAGACAAACGGCAAATGCTCGCTCGATTCGATTCATCGCGAGCTGGGCACGCTTCTTTGGGACAAATGCGGTATGGCGCGAAACAAAGCAGGTCTCGAAGAAGCGCTCGGAAAAATTCCACAGCTACGCGAGAAATTCTGGCGCGAAGTTCGCGTGCCGGGTCGGGGGGAAGATTTCAATCAATCCCTCGAGCGCGCCGGCCGCGTCGCCGATTTCCTCGAGTTTGCCGAGCTCATGTGCACCGACGCGCTAACCCGCGATGAATCCTGCGGCGCGCATTTCCGCGAAGAGCATCAAACGCCCGAAGGCGAAGCGTTGCGTGACGACGATAAGTTCGCCGACGTCTTCGCTTGGGAATTTCAAGGATGCAACGGAACGATGACGCCGCCGAAGTTGCATCGCGAGGCGCTCCACTTCGAAACGGTGCACTTAACTCAGAGGAGTTATAAATGAACTTCCGATTGAGAGTTTGGCGGCAGCCGAACGCGGAAGCGAAAGGTAAGCTCGTCGATTACGACGCGCCGGATATTCCGCCGCAGGCGTCCGTGCTCGAAATGCTCGACATCGTGAATGAGCGGCTCGTGCTCGACGGGAAAGAACCGATCGCGTTCGATTCGGATTGTCGCGAAGGAATTTGCGGAACTTGTTCGTTGAGCGTGAACGGCGAAGCGCATGGGCCGGATCATCCCGGCGCCGCGTGCGAGCTTTACATGAGAAAGTTTCGCGACGGCGAAACGATCGTGATCGAGCCGTTTCGAGTGAAATCTTTTCCGATTGTGA
>QHOZ01000073.1 GCA_003219495.1 Verrucomicrobiota bacterium
GCAGGATGCGACCGGATCAACCGGGGACGTCCAAGATCTCGCGAAGCGTCTCCATGATCCGGTCGCTACCGCTCGCGGTTCTGACACGCTCGGCCTTCTCACCCGAGTCCCCATCGATCGTGAAGAGTTGCCGCTGCGCAAGAGTTTAATCTCGCAAATCATCAAACAACTCAGCAGTTCGGGAAGGCTCGAGGCGATTAAGCCTCTGGCGAACCGCGATGGCTGCGTCAATACCATTGCGTCGTTGATTGGCGAGCTTCAGCGCGCGGGGAAAACGGCGGAAGAGTTTGCCCTGGCGATTCAAGACCGCGAGTTGCAGGCCAACGAAAACCAAAGTCCAAATTCCAAAGTCCAGATTCCAAACTCCAGACTCCAGAGTCCAAATTCCAAACTCCGAATTCCCAACACCGAACTCCGAACTCCAAACTCCAAACCCCCAATTCCCAAGTCCCAAATCGATTTTGACCGCGAGGTCGCCCTCATCTACGAACGTTATTTGGCGGCGTTGGATCGGTATGGGTTGACGGACGAAGACGCGGACCAGTTGCGCGCATTGCACTCGATGCGGGGCGCTATCGATGCGCAGACGGTTTCGGTTCCCTGGATCGATCAAATCGAGCTGTTAGTCCTCGACGGGTTCTTTGATTTCACGCCGGTGCAGGGCGAGATTCTGAAATGCTTAATCCCGCGCATTCCCAATGTGATTGTGAACTTAAATCACGACGAGCAGAACCTGCACATCTTTCAGCCGTTTGATTCGACGATCGAGCACTTGCAGTCAAACGCGCCGTTTGAGATTGAGAAAAGCCGGCCGCTCGAAGGATCTCGACTGACGGCGAAGTTATTCAACGTAGCGCAAGTCGCTACCTCGCAAACGGCGAGTCCTAAAGACGAGCAGCCGCAAACTAACAATTTGCGGTGCACGCTGTGCGAGTGTTCAGACCGCGAACTCGAGATTCGATCCATCGCCAAAGAAATCAAGCGACTGGTGCTCACCGACAATTACCAGCTGTCGGACATCGCCCTGGTGGTGCGCGAGCGCGCTGCGTACGCCGATACGATCGTGCGTGTGTTTGGTGACGAAGGGATTCCCTGCAATCTTGAACGCCGCGTCGAAGCGGCTGATATTCCAGCCATTCGCGCGTGCGGAAAATTATTTCAACTATTGCGCACGGCACATGAAGAGACTGCGAATCCCAAAGCCAGCGAAATCGCGCACCTGATCAAGACGGGTTATTTTCGCGCCTCGGACGAAAGCCTCGATCAACTCGCGCAGCAATTCGATCAGAAGTACTCATTGTTGCTGGACGAATCGGGCAAACAATCTACGTCGAACGACAAGCTGCGGGCGGCCCTCGGCGTCGGCCGTTGGAAGCCTGACGATCTCGAGAATGTCATTGCCTACGTCGGCAGCGAATTACACGTCAACGCCTGGATTGATCGGGCCCACAAGCTAATCAGAATGTTTCCTTCCGCTGACGACGCGCGGTCACTGATTTCGGGGGCCGAAGCCGACGATCCGGCAGCCACCGCTGAAGACGAAGCGCTGCAGGAAAGCGACGAAGTCGTGATGGATCGAAGAACGCGGCCCGCACCGGTGGCTCCGGCGGCCATCGCCTGGACAATTCTCATCATGCGACATTTTCAGCAGTTGCTTTCAGCGATGCCCGAGGAATGCGCGCTTAGCGACTTCCTTTCGAACAAAAGGCAGGCGCGAACGACATTGCTCAAGCTACTCTCGATGTCCGCGGCCGCGAAGGTTTGCGCCGCGCGATTTCCGCCGCCGTCCGCAGCTTTGAATACGCGAGCGAGGTTGTGTCGGCAGCCCGACCGTCAGCGCGGGCTGCAGCTGAGACCGACCCCTCCCTGACGGACGGGCTTGTGACGCCAGTGCTTATGCCGGTTTTCATCAATGAAGTCGAGCGTTGTTTGAAATCGCAGACGCTTTCGGTGGGCGCGCCGAATCGGAACGGGCTGCGCGTGCTGGAAGCCACGAACGTTCGCGGGATTGCTTTCCGAGCCGTATTCGTCGCGGGGATGATTGAAGGCGGATTTCCTTTGCGCACCTCGCGCGACTGGCTCTACCCACATGAAGAAAGGGTGCGGCTGCAAAAGCACGGCATCTTTCTCGAAGATATATCCACGGACACACTGCTAAAGGAAGAGCATTACTTTTACCAGGCCGCTTGCCGCGCGACTGAGCGTCTGTATCTGACCCGGCCGCTGGCTTTGACCGCAACCATTGAAGTAAAACAAATTCGTGGTGATATCGACGCGCAGAATCTGTTCGATGCATCGAGCCGCGCTGAGTTAGGCGCACTTTTGGTGCGACAAGCGGAACCGAGCGATCATCGTGAAGAGCACGCGAAAGTGCCGCAGCAGATCGACCAGGTGTTATCGATGGCTGAAAGCGAAGGTCATATTTCGGCTTCCGCGCGCAAACGAATCGGGATTGAACATGCGCGGCACGGCAACCGGTTCAGCGCTTACGACGGTGAAATCACGAACGATGATCTGCGGCAGATGCTCGCCGATCATTTCGGGCCAGATCATGTTTACAGTGCCAGCCGGCTGAGCACGTACGGAAACTGCGCCTTCAGATTTTTCGGTAATCGCGTCCTGCGGATCGAGCCGCGTAGCGAAGCGGCGCTCGATCTGCAGGCCATTGACGCCGGCAAGTTGTTGCACGACATTCTGCGTCGTTTTCTCGAGAAGCATCGTGGCGATTACCTGCCTGCGCGTGACCGCAAAGTCCTGCGCGACGAGTTAACGAAGACCGCTGATGCCGTATTCAAAGAGCACGAAGACAAGGTGCCGCCGCTCAACGAGCGAATCTGGAAAATTGACTGCGAAATCCGCAAGCTGATTCTCGATCAAGTCCTGCTTTACGAAATTCGTCTGCAAGAAAAGACTGAGGGGCGACCAGACAATTTCTAAAGCTTGAACGAGCGACAACGAAAGAGACTGCATTGATTCAAGGTCAAATCGATCGCGTCGATGTTAATGCCGACGAAGGGCTGGCGATTGCCTACGACTATAAATTGTCCAAAGGCCCGACGCTGGACGACATCAGAAGCGGCCGGCAAGTGCAGATCCCGATTTACCTGGCGGCGCTGGAACAACTGTTTCTCCCGAGCTTCGAGTTAGGGGGCGGTGGCTATTACACTCTGCGCGGCAAGGGCGCGCGGCTGAACCAGGGTTTATACCGGACCGCGCTCGCGGACTGCACGAATGTCAGGAGCCGCTGGAGCCAATTCGATGACCTTGAATGGCAAAGCATTCGTCGCGACGTCGCGACCCGTGTCTGGCAATTCATCGACGGCATGCGCGGCGGTCGCTTTCGCGTCCAGCCGTCGCTCGGCCGAAAGACGTGTAAGTTCTGTGACTACTCCGCCGTCTGCCGGTATGATGCGTACCGAATTAACCGAAAGAATTGAACCACTGACACCATGAATCAAACCACGAACGACCAGGCGATGCGTGAACAACTGATCTCGCTGCTCGAGGGCGGCAATGCGCACATCAGCTTTGATGAATTTGTCAAAGACTTTCCGGTGGAAAAATGCGGAGATATGATCGAGGGTCTTCCCTACACTGCCTGGCAGGTGCTGGAACACATGCGGATTGCGCAATGGGACATCCTCGAATTTTCGCGCAACGCCAATCATGTTTCGCCGAAGTGGCCGAAAGGTTATTGGCCCGACAAGGACAAGACCGGTTCGCTCGAGCTGTGGAACGAAACCGCAGAGCAATTTCAAAATGATTTAGAGGCCTTTGAAAATCTGCTGCGCGATCCGGACACGGACTTGTTTGCGAAACTCCCGCACGGCACCGGTCAGACGATTTTCCGCGAGGCTCTGGTGCTCGCCGATCATAATTCGAACCACCTCGGTGCCCTGGTCGTGATCAATCGCATCATCAGGCCGTGACATAACGCAAACTGTTAGTTCGCGTTCGGTTCATTGAGTAGCTACTCCGGCACTTTTTCGCAAACAAAACGTTTGTGTACTTACAATCTTCTGGAGGAATTCATATGCGAAAGCTGCTGTCAGCGGGATTCGCAATTTGGTTGGGCCTGTTTCCAATCGTCGCAACCGCGCAAGAGCCGGTTGATTCTGCGATCAACGCCCGGATTCGCGACGAAGGTCTCAAGCGTTCCAAAGTTTATGAGACATTCACGCACTTTACCGAAGTGATTGGCCCACGGTTGACCGGCACGCCGGCGCAAAAAGCGGCAGCAGAATATGCGCGCGATGAATTGAAGGAATGGAGCGTGCCTAATGCGCGGCTCGAGCCCCGGGAATTCGGGCGTGGCTGGACGCTCGAGAAGCAGACGATTGAAATGATCGAGCCGCGTTACATGCCGTTGCTCGGATACGCCGAAGCGTGGTCATCATCGACGGCGGGAGAAATCGTCGGGACGCCTTTGATGCTCGGCGGTAAGACGGCCGTCGAACTCGAACCGTTGCGCAGCAAAATCAAAGGCGCGATCGTAATGAGCCAGCCGATTCAAACGGTCTTCGAAGACAAGGATCGCCTACAGCCTACCACGGCCCCGGGTGACGTGCCCATCGGCCAACCTCGTCATCCCGTCGATCAGACGACGCGCGTAAACGGGCAGGCATTGACCCAGATGTTGCGACAGGAAGGACCGGCAGT
>QHOZ01000075.1 GCA_003219495.1 Verrucomicrobiota bacterium
ATGGTTTGATAAAGTCGGCGGGAATCTCGACGGAGTGATGGCCAAGCAAATTGACGCACCGTACGCGTCGGGTGCTCGGACGGCGATGGTGAAAGTGAAACAAATCCGCAGCGCCGATTGCGTGGCCGGCGGTTTCCGTTATGCGACCAACTCACGGTTGCTGGGCTCACTGCTCCTCGGATTGTACGACGATGACGGACTACTCCATCATGTTGGTTTCACCTCGGCCTTTAAGGTGAATCAGCGCCGCGAGCTGACAAAAAAATTCGAAGCGTTAAAAAAGAAACCGGGATTCACTGGCAATGCTCCGGGAAGTCCGAGCCGTTGGAGCACGGAGCGCAGCAGCGAATGGGAACCGGTCGATCCGAAAATCGTGGTCGAGGTGACCTACGATCATTTCACGGGCGGCCGTTTCCGGCACGGAACGAAGATCCTGCGTTATCGTCCGGACAAAGCTCCCCGCCAATGCACGCTGGACCAGGTGGAACACCGCGAAGGGAAATCTTTGGCGCTGTTATGATCGCTTCGCTGACTGCTCTTCTGTAGCCGCTTCGCTGTGCGAAGCGTGAGAGTTGGTCGCGTTACTCTCACGCCGCCCACCCGCCTTCGCGCCTCGCTTCGGCGTGGCAAGCAGGGCGGCGGCTACAGAAGATTACTTCTCCTCGTTCAATTCGAAGTCGATCTTCACTTCGTAATACGCGCCTTTCGCCAACCCATCCGGCAACGGATCGACTTGCGTCACGCGTTGCGAGATGGCCGCGACCGATTCATCGACGACCGTGTTGCCCGACGGTTTCACGATCATGAACTTCGAGACGCGTCCACCCTTCTCAATGCGAATCTTCACGATCGTGGACATCTTGGCGCCGGTGGCAACGATGCTCATCGGCTGTTCCCACGCTTTGTGGAAACGATCGTGCAGCATCGTCCCATACCAGGCGAATTCCGACGGCTGCTTTGTCTCATTGCCCGATCCTTTTCCGGGGCTGGCCGACTTCTCGGAACTTGGGTTTGATGACGCGCCCGATTCCTTCTTTGGAGTCGCTGACTTCTTTTGCGAATCGTCTTTCTCGTTTTTCACAGCTGACTTCGGGGTGAGCTTCGGCTCGGCGCTCTTCTTCGGCGTCGGTTTCGGGATCGGCCTTGCGGTTGCTCTCGGCGAACTCTTCGGCGTTGCAGTTGCGTTAGGCTTGGGAGCGATCGTCGGAGTTGGCGTCGGCGACGCTAACTGGATTTCGGGCTTCGCCGCCGAAGGAGCAGGCGGCTCTTCGAGTTTTTCGTCAGGTGTCATGGCGGGTAATGGCGCCGGCGTGCTGTTTGGTTCCACGGCCGCGGCGGGTTCGCTGTTCATCCAAACGACCGTTGCCAGGTTCGCCCGATCGGCCTCCCGACCGCCGCGCGCGAGGGCCAGCAGGATCGCGAGGTGCGCCACCGTGATAATTGCAACGTTTCGCCAGAAGCGCCCGTCTCGACGCATCACTTGTTGGTTTCCGCCTTGGTCGCGATGCCCACTTTCGTGATTTGCGCACGTTGCAACGCATCCATCAACGCCATCAACTTCTGGACCGGAAGTTCGCGATCGGGGCGAATGACGACCGCCACATTCGGATTTGCTCGCTTCGATTCCGCAAGTCGCGTCACAAGTGTCGGGGTGTCGACCAGTTCGTTGTTGAACCGGATCGTTTCCTGGCGATCAATGGAAATCGTCTGAACCTGCGCCGAATTGATGGGCGCGTTCGCTGCGCCTCTCGATGGGATAACCAGATTCACGCTGTTTTCCAACAACGGCGTCGTGATCATGAAAATGATCAGCAGCACGAAGGCCAGATCGAGCAGCGGCGTGACGTTGATTTCGGAAAGGGTCGAGAGACTTTGCCGTTGGGAATAGCGGCGCATGCGTTGTTAAATCGTTAAATCGTTAAATCGTTAAATGGTTAAAACGTTAAGAAGCGGAACCGTTTCACAGTTTAACGATTTAACTTTTTAACGACTACTTTTATCGCCGGTACTCCGGATCACGCGCATTATGATCGACGTATTTGTGCTCAAACTCCGACGCCAGCTCGGCCGCGAAGTTATCCATTTCCACAATCATTCCACGAATACTGGTGACGAGAAAATTGTAGCCAAACATCGCCGGAATCGCGACGCAAAGCGCAGTGACTGTCGTTATCAATGCTCCGGAAACGCCGGGCGCCATCGTGGCAAGATTCGGCGAGCCTGCGACCGCCACATCCGTAAACGTGTCCATCACCCCCCAGACAGTTCCGAGCAATCCCAGGAACGGCGAGCCGCTCACCGCCGTCGCGAGCAGAATCATTTGTGACTCCAGCCCGAGCGCGGTCTCACCCACTGCACGTTCCATCGCGGCATTTACGGCGTGCATTTGCGCGGGCGTGATTTTGTCCGCGATTCCAAGCCGCGCCCGAAATGTTTCGTCCACTTCCGCCGAACCGAGCAGTTGAAAAGTCATTTCTTCGCAGCCGGCACGGTAGATGTTGAAGAGAGGCGCGCCGGGAAATCGCGCGTGGTTTTCAAACAAGCGCAGGGGTTGCCGATCTTTCCGGAAGCCAGCGCGAAAACGCGCGTTCTGTTTCCGCGCGAACTGAATCACGCGCAGCTTCGTGATCATGATCGACCAACTGAAAACGGACACGACGCAAAGAAGCGCCAGAACGATCTTGCCGGCGACAGTTGAGTGTTCGAACGCGAAGAGAAGACCGCCAGTCGCGAGAATCGTCGGAAGTAGCATGTGCGCCAACTTGCCTGGAGTAATACCGGATTTTCCCAAAAAGGGAAAGGTGGATCGTGCGCTCTGTCGCGCGATGTCTTATCGTGGCGTGCAGTCCATCTTCATTTGCCTTGAAGCTTCCGCGGATAAGTCGGGTGCCGTCTGGCGGCCAGGATGAAGGCGAATCCAATTGCCACCAGGAAGAATGAGAAGAATTGACCACGGGTAAACACGCCGATCATCGGCGCATCCGGTTCGCGAAAATACTCCACGACGATCCGGAAGATCGCGTAGCAACACATGAATAACCCGGTTAGCAGGCCATTCGGTGTGCGCGTCCGCCTGCGCACGAACCACAGGAGCGCGAACAGGATAATTCCCTCCAGAAACGCCTCGTAAAGTTGCGACGGATGCCGTGGCGTTAGGATGTCGCGCAAGACTGTGACGATTTTCGGATTCGTGCGCACCGCCTGCACGACTGCCTCGGCGGAACTCAATGATGGATCGATTTGCTGGCATGCCGCCAGGGCACGATCGGCTTCCGCGGCATTTTGCGGCTCCAGCAATTCTTTCGGGAACTGCATCGCCCACGGAACGTTTGCGATCCGCCCGTAAAGTTCGCCATTGATGAAATTGGCGATGCGGCCCAGACACAATCCAATCGGGGCCACGACGACCAGATTGTCGCCAAGATTGGTCCACGGCATTTTGTGCCGCCGTGCGTAGTAGAGCGAGACGAGCACCACGCCAATGATCCCACCGTGACTCGACATCCCGCCTTCCCACACGCGCAGGATGGAAAGCGGCTCGCGCAACATTTCC
>QHOZ01000074.1:0-7504 GCA_003219495.1 Verrucomicrobiota bacterium
CTGACAACTCCGAGCCAGTGATTCGAGACACGCGAGAGATTGTCGAAGTCGGCTGGTTCAAACCGGGCGCATTACCGAAGCCGCTGCATCTGTATTTCGAAAACTTACTCGCCGGACGCTGCCTGCCACCCAATCCTCAGAACCTTCCGTTCGCGATCGAACCGCGCTGAATCGATTCGGCTTTCGCACACCACGGCGTCTGCTTAAGTTGCGAAACGCATGAATCGAGCGGCGGAGCAAACTGAAGCCAATCCATTACGCGAAGGATTGTCCACGCGCGCGGTGCCGCAGCCATGCAGCGTTGTGATCTTCGGCGCGACGGGCGATCTGACGCACCGAAAACTTCTCCCTGCGCTTTACAATCTCGCGGCCGACGGCGAGTTGCCGCCCGCGGTCACGGTGATCGGTTTCGCGCGTCGCCCGAAGAGCGATGACGATTTCCGCAAGGAAATGGAAGAGGCGGTCAAAAAATTCTCGCGCCAAACCGTGCGCGACGAGATTTGGAAAAACTTTTCGCAAGATCGACAAGGAACGCGGCACGCGCGGCAATCGCCTGTTTTATTTCGCGGTCGGGCCGGACCAGTTCGAGCCGATCCTGAAACACATCAAGACGGCCGGGTTGAACGAAGCGAAAGAAGGAAGCTGGGCGCGCGTGATCGTCGAGAAACCGTTCGGGAGCGATCTCGCTTCCGCGCGCGAGCTCAATCGCGTCATCCACAATTCATTCAGCGAAGAGCAAACTTACCGGATCGATCATTTTCTCGGCAAAGAAACGGCGCAGAACATTTTGGTCCTGCGCTTCGCGAACGCGATTTTCGCGCCGCTCTGGAACCGGCGTTACATCGATCACATTCAAATCACCGCCGCGGAAACGCTCGGGGTGGAGGGTCGCGCCGGTTATTACGAAGGCGCCGGAGCGTTGCGCGACATGGTGCAGAATCATTTGCTCCAGCTTTTGTGTCTGGTCGCGATGGAAGCGCCGACCGATTTGAGCGCGGACAGTATTCGCGATGAGAAAGTGAAGGTCGTCCGGTCGCTTCGCCGTTTCACCGCGGACCAGGTCGCGGAAAATGTCGTGCGCGCGCAATACGCCGAGGGCGCGATCAACGGCAAGCCGGTGCCCGATTATCGCAAAGAGGAAAAGGTCGATCCGAAATCGATGACCGACACGTTTGTCGCGCTGCGACTGAAATCGGCGACCGAGATCTCGGTCCACTTCAAAAAAGCGCCGATGGTTTTGTTCAACAAAGAGACGAACGAAGCGAACGTGCTCGTGATCCGGATTCAGCCGGACGAAGGAATCTCGTTGCGGATCCAGGCAAAAATGCCGGGCACGAGTTTCCGGATCGAGCCCGTGAAAATGGATTTTCATTATGGAACGTCGTTCGGCAAAGCAAGCCCGGAAGCGTACGAACGTTTGTTGCTCGATGCGATGAGCGGCGACGCCACCTTGTTCGCGCGGCGCGATGAAGTGGAAGAAGCATGGGCATTCATCGACAAAATCGAAGAAGCATGGGCCGCAAAAAAGAACGCGCCCGAATTATATTTCTATCCGTCCGGCTCATGGGGCCCGGACCAGGCGGACGAGCTGCTCGCGCGCGATGGTCGCGCCTGGCGAAGACTTTGATATGCCCGCCGAAACTTTTTCGTTAGGCGAGCCGGTCGAGCTCAACGCGATCGGCCGGGCGTTGAAAAAACTTTGGCAGGAAGGCGAAGGCGCGATGGCGCGCGCGTCGCTGATCAATCTCGCGATCTACAGCGAGAAGCTGGGCTCGCTCGAGCGCAACACGCAGATAATCGCGAAGATCACGGAAGATCACGCATGTCGCGCGTTGGTCATTGGCGCGAATCCGAAATCGACAGAGAACAAGGTGGAAGCGTGGATCAACGCGCATTGCCACGTCACGCGCGCCGGCAGCAAACAGATTTGCTCGGAGCAAATTTCCTTTTCGATCGAAGGGCCGTGCGTCGCTTTTCTTCCGAACACGGTTTTCTCGCACCTCGATTCCGATTTGCCGCTCTATCTTTGGTGGCAGGACGACCTTCCCGAAAAAATGGACCCGCAACTTTGGGCATGGGTCGATCGGTTAATTTTCGACAGCCAAACCTGGAAGAATTTCAACGAGCAGATGGGTCGCGTCGAAACCGCGCAGCAGGAAGCGAAACAGCGCATCGTCCTTTGCGATCTCAATTGGACGCGGCTCGACAAAGTACGTTACGCGATCGCGCAGTTTTTCGATCATCCCGCATCGCATCATCATTTCGCGCAAATCGAAAGCGTGAGGGTGGATTTCGCGCCAGGATTCAAGTCGAGCGCCATTTTGTTGGTCGGCTGGCTCGCGGCGCAGCTGAATTGGAAAACGAACCAGCAGCAAATGAATGGAAGCTGCCGATTTCTCGATGCGAACAATCGCAAGATCGACATCGAGCTGCGCGAGCGATCCGGTGCGCCGATTGGCGAGGTCGCGATCGAATCGAGCACACGGTTCTGTGTACGTCCTGCGCAATGCGGCGATCTTCTGGAGATCTCGCGTAGCGGCGAACACGAGAGCGCGATTCCGCAGATGATGCCCGCGCAAAGCAACGATCCGGGCGGTTAACTGCGTTCGCTCTTTATTGTAGCCACGGAGCTCTGTCGCCCTGCTGCCTCGACAGAGCGAGGCGGCTACCTCGCACGGGTCGTGCTTTAAAACCTTCGTGCACAAGAAAACCCTGCTTCTCCTATTGGCATTCGCCATCGTTTTTGATTTCACCGGTTGTGTCTCGATGAGCCCGCAAGCGCGCCGCGAACGCGCCTACCGCCATTACGCCGCCAAACAAATGAAGAAACGCCAAAAGGAAATGGCGCGCGCCCAAAAGCAGGCCAATCGCGAGATGAAATTGAAGATGAAAAATATTCAGCCGAGCGAGCCGAAAATTACGACGAGTGTGCAAGAAGCCGGCGATTATCCTTCGGTGTTCCAGCCAGTCGCTGAATCGTCCGCGCCCGCGCAAGCTCCGGCGGAACCGCCGCCCGCTTTCCGGGAAACAACGGTCGATCCGATCACCGTCTCCGCATCCTCGAATTTGCCGGCCGAATCGAATTCGCCGCCGCAGCAGCAACCCTAACCGCGCTCGACCAGTCTCGGTTTGCCGTCATCTCCGAGCGCAACGTAGGTGAATACGCCGCTCGTGACTTTCACGCGTTCGCCCGTGCGATAACGCGTCGCCCAAACATCGACGCAAATGCGCATCGACGTGCGGCCGATTTTTTCCAACCACGCGTAACACGCCACTGTGTCGCCCACGCGCACCGGATTCAGAAACGACATCGCCTCGATCGCTACCGTCACGACGCGGGACTTGGCGACCTTGCCGGCTAGAATCGCGCTGCCGAGATCCATTTGCGAAACGATCCAGCCGCCAAAAATATCACCGTCGCGATTCGTGTCCTTCGGCATCGCGATGGTTTGAATCACGAGCTCGCCTGTCGGTTGATCCACGGCATTCATTTAACCACTAATGGACACGAATAAACACGAATCCGGAATTTGCCCATACTCTATTTGTGTCCATTGGTGTCAATTCGTGGTTTGTCTTTACAGGATCAACATGCAATCGCCGTAACTGTAAAACCGATAACGCTCGCGGATCGCTTCCGCGTAAGCCCGCAACAAAAATTCGCGACCGGCGAATGCGCTCACCAGCATGAGCAAAGTCGACCGCGGCAGATGAAAATTCGTGAGGAGCGCGTCGACCATTCGAAATTCAAACGGCGGATAAATGAAAAGATCGGTCGCGCCGTTTTGGGCCGCGAACATCTCATTTCGCGCCGCGGCGGATTCCAAAACGCGAACGGTCGTTGTTCCAACGGCGACGATTCGTTTCGCATTGTCGATCTTCGCCGCGGATTCTGCCGAAATCGAAAACGACTCGGAATGCATTTTGTGCGCGGCCACGTCTTCGGCGTGCACCGGCCGAAACGTTCCCGGCCCGACATGGAGCGTGACGAACGTGTGGGGTATCGCCGCGAGAATTTCCGGCGTGAAATGAAGACCGGCGGTCGGCGCCGCGACTGCGCCCGGTTGTTCGGCGAAGACCGTCTGATAGCGCTCGATATCCGCGATCTCGCTTTCGCGGCGAAGGTACGGCGGTAACGGCATCGATCCGTGCGCGTAAAGATCGACATCTTCGTCGAGCGCCACGATGCGCTCCCCTTCCGGTAGAATTTCTTCGACGCGCAAGGTGACGTTGTCGATCTTCGTGGTCGCGCCGATGCGCATTTTGCGCCCCGGTTTCACCAAACATTTCCAACGCGCGGGGCTGAGTTTCTCCAGAAATAAAAAATCGACCGCGTGATCGTCCGAGAAGCGGCGGGCCGCGAGCACGCGCGTGTTGTTGAGCACGAGCAAGTCTCCATCGCGCAGAAAAGCTTTGAGCTCGCGGAATTGTCCATGCTCGATCGTCTGCGAATCCCGATGAAGAACCATCATGCGCGACTCATCGCGACGCGGCAGCGGACGTTTCGCAATCAAATCGTCCGGCAGCGGATAATCGTAATCGCTCAGCTTCGAACTCACGTCGCACGATCAAATCATTTGCCGATTCGCGCAAAAGTTCACAATATGCGACGTGCAATTCCCGCAGGCGCTCGAAACCGTTTTGGAAACCCTGGAGCGCATGCGGAACGAAGGCGCGCATCGGCCGTGTGCATCGCGCATTGCGCTTGAGGCGTTGAAAGGAATTCCGGTGTCGACCCGGCCCTCTGTCATGGAGGGCGCCGCGCCGTCGGCGCCAAAATTAATGGGACACGACAGCGCGTGTCCCTCCACAAGCAAAGTCGCCGTTTTGGCGGCGGTGCAATCACGCGTTTCTGTTTGCGTGAAATGTCCGCACCTCGCGAGCTCGCGCACGCAAACCGTTTTCGGTGTCGGCAATCCCGACGCGGACGTGATGTTCGTTGGCGAAGCGCCCGGCGCGGATGAAGATGCGCAAGCGCGCCGGTCAGTTGCTCACGAAAATCATCAAGGCGATGGGATTCGCGCGCGAAGAAGTTTACATCGCGAACGTTTTGAAATGCCGGCCGGACACGCCCGGCAGCAAGTTTGGAAATCGCCCGCCGACACCGAAGGAAATGCAAACGTGCCGGCCATATTTGATGGAACAGATCGACATCATTCAACCGAAAGTGATCGTCGCGCTCGGCGCGGTCGCGGTTGAAGGACTTCTTGGAACGCGTGCGCCAATGCATCGGCTCCGCGGAAACTGGGAGTCATTCAACGAAACGCCGTTGATGATCACTTATCATCCCGCGTATCTTTTGCGCAATCAGTCGCCGGCGGAAAAACGCAAAGTCTGGGAAGACATGATGCTGGTGCTCGAACGCCTCGAGAAACCGATCAGCGAGAAACAGCGCAATTATTTTTTGTAGGGCGCAAAAGCTACTGCTGCGGCCAGATGTCGTCAGCAGTATCAGGCGTACGGTCCTTCCCAGCCGAAAAAACATCATATTTGTCAGGATGACGAGTTCCCGGGCAGCGATAAGTAGTCGGCTCGGTAACCAGCGCTTTGACGCCTTGGTCGGTAGTAGGGTAAAAGCCGTTTCTGCTTTCGTACAACGTGAGCTGAGTTTTTATCGTCTGAAGGTCGGACTGAACACGCATTTCACGCGCTGTTTCCAGATGGCCGACTGTTTTATAGATGCCCAAGCTCACTAAGATACCGATGATCGCGACTACGATCATAATCTCGAGAAGCGTGAAGCCTTTCGGTTTATTTCTGCTCATGTGAGGTCAGACTATATCATTCCGCCCAAAGGGGTGTAACTGATTTCGCCCAATCTTCGATGTACTTTTGCGCAACCGCGGTGATCGATGAGGTCATCGCCCTACCTCGACAGCTCGCGATGGAGTGAGTTGATTCGCGAACGCGAGCCAAGAGATGAAATCAGCGACGTGACGATGCCGCGCATTTCTTTGCGCGGAACTTTCACGTGTCGATGCAGCGCGGTCGCGCGCGCATCGCGGATGAGCGCGAGAGTGCGCGCGCCCACGAGCGCGGGAAGAACCGTTGCGATGCGCACGCGACGATTGCGAACGGCGTCCGCGTATTTAATTCCGGCGGCGACCCCCTGCTCTGCTTTCTCGCGCCATTTGCGATGGATCGGCAGAAAACGTTGCGGCTCGCGGATGATTTGCGATGGCTCCATCGCAAGCGCGACAACTTCCTCCTTTGGAAAATAACAACGGCCTGCACGCAGATCGGCGCCGGCATCGCGCAAAATGTTGATCAGCTGCAAACCGATTCCGTATTGCTTTGCGAGATCGAGCATTTCGGTTTCGCTCCGCGATGAAAATTTCGGCAAGTGACGAAAACAAAGCTGCGTCCAGAATTCTCCGGCACTGCCGGCAACGAGGTAAGTGTATTCGTCGAGCTCGGCCGCGGTTTCGAGCGCGGCGAGCTTTCCGGGATCCTGAAAGCGCTCCAGATCGAGAAGTTGACCGCGATTGACACATCTTCGCGATCTTCCACGTCGATTTGCTCGAGCCAATCCAAACATTGTTGTAACGCTTCAATCAGCGCGCGCTCGGCTTCGTCTTTCTGTAACGGCGCAATCGTCGCGCTAAGATCGACAATTGAGTCTCCGGGCGGTTCTCCTTGAATGGCTCGCGCGAGCAGCTCCAGCTTTTCCATGCGCAGCGCGACCGGAATGTCCGCCGTGTCGGCGATTGTGTCGGAAGCGCGCGCGAGCAAATATCCGAGCGAGACCGGATCGCGTAGTCTTTTTGGCAGGAGGCGGATCGACAAGTAGAACGAGCGTGAAACGCGCGAGAGAATGCTTCGTCGCAAGTCCGACATCGAAACGCTTTGCCCGGCGGCACGCGAAACTTCAGCGTCCGGCATTTTTCACCTCGATGTGGCTCATGTCGGAATTGCCGAGGCCCATGGCGGTCGCGGTTTGAACGTAACTGGCGAGGCGGCCGATCGTCGGAAAATTTTCTTTCGCGCGCAATTCCCCGAGCCGCTTCAGCGCCACGGTGTCGAGCGCGACCGGATCTTTGCTCGCGAAGATCGTGTCGTAATGGACGGCGAAGTTCGGTTGCGATGCCGGGCCGCCGCCATATTGCGCGATCAATCCGTCCATGATGTTGAGCACGACTTTCGGCGCGATCACTGGATTGGAATAAATCATGGCGACGCTTTCCGCGCCGAAGCCGGTGCCCATGCTGAAGCGACGCCAGTTGTCGATGTTTGGAATGGTCACGTTGTAAAGGCAGCCCGCGATTCCGTTCGTGATGCTATTGCTCATCACCGGCACGTTGATGATTTTCGTAACGTCGTTCGCGACGATGTTCGAAAAATGACTGACGTTGCTCGTGTTCTCTTCTTCCGAAAGCGGAATGCTCTTTCCGCCGTCGTGAACGTAATCGACATCGCCCCAAACGAGCTTGCCGAGGAGCGGCGCGGTCAGGGTTGCTTTCGGATCGTAACCGGTGCGCGGCTTGATCGATTTCAATTCGAAGCC
>QHOZ01000074.1:7545-17784 GCA_003219495.1 Verrucomicrobiota bacterium
GCGAGAAGCCCGTCAACGATTGCAACAACGACATCGTGATGGGTGGTGAACAATTCGCCGCCGGCCGCCGAGATTTTGATTCCCACTTTGTCGTTAGGCGCAACGAGCGAGGCCCACGCTTTGCCGATATCCGGTTGTCCGGTCGCGGCCATGACGACACGATCCACCATTGCGCGCACGACGCGCGCATTCGTTTTGTAATCAGTGATCGCGTCCTCGTTGCGCGCGAAGTAGACGACGGATTTTTCCGGTGGCGCCGGCGGCTGTTGATCTTGCGGCGGCGGCGTTTGTGCGGACGCCCCGATGGCGCAAAAGCAAACCAGAAGTAGATTTCGGATCGACAACATTGTTTTGGACAAGAAAAGCAACGTAATGAGCGAGCGCATGAATAACAACCGCGCAACTGCAGGAGACGGTGTGGGAGGGAAGCTGACAGCTTCCCCTACAGAACTCGTGCGTCACCTTTACGTGCACATTCCGTTTTGTGCGCGGATCTGTCCTTACTGCGCGTTTTATAAAGAGCTCCTCGACCGTTCGCAAACGCAGCGATTTTGCGAAGCGATGCTGGCCGAGCTCCGTCAGCACGCGCGCGATCGCGAGCTTGTTCCATCGACAATTTATTTCGGCGGCGGCACACCGACCGCGCTGACCACGGCGCAGTTGGAATTTTTGCTCGGCGGTTTCCGGGAAGAGCTTGATCTGTCGGGACTGATCGAGTGGACGATGGAGGCGAATCCCGGAAGCGTTTCAGCGAACAAAGCTGCGCTTTTAAAACGGCTTGGAGTTAACCGAATCAGCCTTGGCGTTCAATCGTGGGATGACGAGTTGCTGAAACTTCTCGGCCGCGAGCACAACGCGAAACAAGCTGAGGAATCTTTTCGAATTTTCCGGGACGAGGGATTCCACAGCGTCAGCATTGATCTGATGTTCGGTCTGCCGGGGCAAACACTCGATCAATGGCAGCGCACGTTGGAAAAAACGGTCGCGTTAGAGCCGGACCACGTTTCGAGTTACTGCCTGACCTACGAGGAAGACACCGATTTTTTTCTGCGACATGCGCGCCGCGAATTTCGCCAGGATTCGGATGAGGATGCGAAATTTTTCGAGGTGACGATGTCGATCTTGCAAGCGGCCGGCTACGAACAGTACGAGATCTCGAATTATGCGCGGCCCGGTTTTCAATCGGCACACAACAAGGCTTACTGGTCGGGCGCCGACTATCTTGGAATCGGCCCGAGCGCGTTCTCCACGATCGGACTGACGAGGTCGCAAAACATCTGCGATTTCCGCCGCTACGCAGACGCGGTTCTCGCCGGGAAATCGCCGATTGCTTCGACCGAGCAATTAACGCCCGAAATTAAACGCGCGGAAAAGATCGCGCTCGGTTTACGGACCTGCGACGGCGCGTCGGTTGAATTGCTCGAGCCGTTTGCGAACGAAGCGCGCGAATTTGTCCGGCTCGGTTTACTTCGCCGGGCGCGGGATCGTTTTATTCTCACGCCCGAGGGCAAAGCGCTCGCGGATTCGGTGGCGGAAGCTTTCGTCTAATCGCTGCGGCCGTAACGGCGTTGGCGCCGCCCGTATTCTTCCACCGCCGCAAACAAATCTTTCTTCGTGAAATCGGGCCAGAGTTTCTCCGCCCGATGTGCGAATGAGCAGGTCGGGATCGGGACAGTAGCGAGTGTAGAGATGTTTGCTGAACATCTCGACGTCGATCATCCCTTTGTCGATGTGACCGAGCTCAATCGCGCGCAGCAGACTTTTGATTCCGTCGATGATCTCGAGCCGGCCGCCGTAGCTCAATGCGAGGATCAGAGTGACGCCGGTGTTTTCGGCTGTCTCCTCGATCGACTTGTGAAGCTGCTTCTGGCAGGCGTCCGGCAAATCGGTCAGGCGCCCGATCGCCTGCAGGCGAACATTCTTCTCGATGAGCTCCGGCGTTTTTTCCTTAAGGAATTTTTCCAACAGCCGCATGAGCGCGTAAACCTCCCCCTTTGGTCGCTGCCAGTTCTCGGCCGAGAACGCATACAGCGTGAGATAATCGACCTTCAGCTCGGCGCAGGCTTCGACGCAATCCTGCGCAGCTCGCGACCCTTCCTCGTGGCCTTTGATTCGCGGCAAACCGCGGGACTTCGCCCAGCGGCCGTTCCCGTCCATGATGATCGCGATGTGGCGCGGGGTCGACTTGGCGGCGGCAGCCATTATTAAATTTAAATGAAGATCGTCTGGGCGCGGGTTGGCCCGACGCTAACAATGGAAACGTTCGCGCCGGTAAGCTCGCCAAGGCGTTTCACGTAATTTCTTGCAGCTTTAGGGAGTTGCGAAAGTTTTTTCGCAGAAGTCGTAGCTGCTTTCCAACCCGGCATCTGCTCGTAAATCGGCTCGCAATTCTCCAACTGAACCGCGTCGCACGGCGGCACGCTGAGCTTTTTGCCATTCAACCGATACCCGACGCAGATCTGGATCCGGTCGACACTATCCAAACCGTCGAGATTGGTGATGGCAAGCTCGTCGATGCCGTTGAGCATCGTCGCGTAGCGCGTGGCAACCGCATCAAACCAGCCACAACGCCGCGCGCGTCCGGTGGTCGCGCCGAATTCGCGGCCCAAGGAATGGAGCAAATCAGAGAGATCTCGATCTTCGCTCGGCAGCGGCCCCTCGCCCACGCGCGTCGTGTAAGCCTTCATGACGCCGACTACGCGATCGACCCGGTTCGGAGCGACGCCGGTTCCAGTGCAAGCGCCTCCGGCGGTGGTGTTGGAGGACGTAACGTACGGGTACGTTCCGTGATCGATGTCGAGAAACGTTCCCTGCGCGCCTTCGAACAAAATTTCTTTCCCGCGCTGAAGCGCCTGGTGCAAAAAAACGACGGTGTTGGTGACAAACGGCCGCAATTTTTCTCCGGCGGCCAAATAAGCGGCATTCACTTCATCGTAACTGATTGGCTTTGCGCCGAGCGCGCGAAGGATCGCATTGTTCTCGCGAATTTTGGCCTGCAGCTTCTTCGAGAATAATCGCGGCTGCATCAGATCGGACATTCGCAGACCGGTCCGGGCAGCTTTATCGCCATAGGCCGGACCGATGCCGCGCTTCGTCGTCCCAATTTTCGCGCGCCCCTGCCGCAGCTCGCGCTGCTCATCAAGCAAACGGTGATACGGCATCACCAAATGCGCGCAATCGCTCACGAGAAGATTTTTTCCAATCCTCACGTCTAATCCGCGCAATTGCTCGATCTCCGCGACCAGTGCAATCGGATCGACAACGACGCCGTTGCCGATGACGCAAACTTTTCCGCGTCTCAAAATTCCCGACGGGATCAAATGCAAAATGTAAGTGGCGCCGCCGTGCACGATCGTGTGGCCGGCATTATTTCCACCCTGGCTGCGGACAATCACGTGCGCGTTGCTTGTCAGCACGTCAATGATCTTGCCCTTTCCTTCGTCGCCCCATTGGGCGCCAACTAGAATCGTGTTTGCCATTTTAATTCAACCGCACGGGCAAAAAATTTTCCCGACGCATCTGGCAAGACGCAGTCGGGACTTGCCTACGAATGATAAGAACCGTTCAGGTGCGTGCAAGCGCTTTTCCCACAAGTCCTTTCCACAAATAGACGACCATCCTCAACGGCCGATGCGTAGAAGGATTGATGCGTACTATCCTACTTATCATTCTGATCCTGTTGTTAATTGGCAGCTTGCCACCGCTTGGATTCGCGCCAGGTGGTTGGGGTTATTATCCCGGCGGCGGATTGCTGGTGGTAATAATTCTCGTGTTTCTGCTTTGGCGCGCCTGAGGCGCCGGCGGATCACACGTTACTCTCGCTGCCCCGCGAGCGCTTTCTTCAACGCGTACGCGGATTCGCTCGTTCCACCGCCGCTGTGCGCGTGCGAGAAGTTGCGCAATTTATCCCACTGAATCTTTGAGTCGTAGGTAAACGTGTTCATCGCGACACGCGTGCTGGCGCCGGTCGTCTGGAGATGTCGATGCGCCGCGATGAAATCGGACGGATCGTAATAATTGCTACCGTCCTGCGCGAATTTATTGCGGCTCATTCCGATCGCGATGTTCTTGCGCACTTCAAGATGCAGATGCGCGTCGTAAAGTCCGTGCGCGTTTCCAATTTGAGCAATCTGCTGTCCGCGTTTCACGGTTTGGCCCCGACGGACCAGGATTTTATTCAAATGTCCGTAAAGCGAATCGATCGTGCGCGTGCTGCCTCCCTCACGATACACGTGGCGAACGATGATCACGTTCCCCCAGCCTTGATGACAATCGCGCGCAAAAACGACAATGCCGTCACCGATCACATAAACCGGATCGCCGAGGTCAGTGTCCCCGCCGCCCGTTCCGTCCCAGTCCTCGCCCATATGTCCGTGCGCGCGATATCCGCGCGCCTTGTAGTAACCGCGCGCTTCACCATGACCGATCGGAAAATCAAAGCCGTCTGCTAACCGCGTAAATGCGCTTTGGGAAGAAAGGCTAATCGTTTGCACGGGCGCCGGCTCGCTCTCCCGCGCGGGTTTTTCAATCACGCGCACTGCGTTCGCGGCGACTTGTTTCTTCGGCGGCGCAGGAGCCGGTTCAGGTTTGCTCGGCTCTGAATCGGTACGCGAACTTTTTGCGCAGCGAGCGCTCCCGCATGCCGCATTTGCTCGACCGTCAATGCCGGCGCAGTCGGTTTTGCAGGCTCAGTGTAAGCGATAGTTTGCGGCCGGACTTCGACCAGTGGCTGTGTCGTAATGCGCCGGGGTGTGATCGCTTGCTCGCGCGGCACTTCGACCTGTTGCGCGCAGATTGTCCCCGCGACTCCACAAACCAAACTACAAATGACGATTCTGCCGACCATGCGCGCCGCCGGTTTTAACCAAAGCGTACCCAGGTGGCAAGCAGTTATTCACACCGGGCGTTGGCGGGAGCCAACTTTACGGCGGGAGGTGCCGAGCAAAGCGAGCACACCTAGGGAATCCGGGCACCGAGGTTGGGAAACCAAGGGGGCGAATCCCCTCCGCCCGCCTATTTCCGATCGATTCGGACCACGGGAAGCGGGAAACGCAGCCGCATCTCGTCCTGTAAATAAATCTCCACGTGGTGCAGACCAAATTGCTGAAACTGCACCCCGCCGAAGTAATGCACATTCGTTGCGTGACCTTCCATTTCTTTGAGTATGAAATCGACTTCGGCGTGCGCCAAAACCGTTTGCTCGTCCACGCCAATGAGCCGCGATTTCTGCTGGAAGCGGCCAGTGCCGCCGCACCAGCGCGTCCAAATGCACAACCGCATATAATTGATCGGTAACGACGGCGCGGCGATCACGTTGAGCACGCCGACGAGTGTGTTCATCCCGTTGAATTCGCACCGCACGTCTTCGCAGAGAACGCAGCTTTGCAGGTCGGGAAGGATTTGTTCAGTCGGTTCCATCGATCTCGATCAAATCGAATGCCGCATGAGCAGGACGATCAACACGATTCCCAACACGATCCGGTAAATCGCAAACGGTGCGAATCCGCGCGAGCGGACCCAATTCATGAACCATGCGACGACGCCGAGCGCGACGATGAATGAAACGACGAACCCGATCCCGAGCACGATCCAGCCGTGCGCATCAACCGCGAGCGGCGCGATGCTGGCTTCCGTTGCCGCGCCATGATGGGGCTTCAGCGTTTTGTAGAGATCGTACACCACCGCCACCGCCATTGTCGGCATCGAAAGAAAAAATGAAAACTCGAGCGCGGCTGGCCGCGAAAGGCCGACGATCTGTCCGCCCGCAATGGTTGACATTGAACGCGACGTTCCCGGAAAAACTGCGGAGAGAATTTGGCACGCGCCAATCCAGACCGCTTGCGGCAAAGTCATCTCTTCCATGTGCGCGACGCGGACGCGCGTAAACATTGCATCGACGACCCACATCGCGATTCCGCCGATGAGCAGCGCGAGACTGATCACCCACAAGCTCTCCAGATTTTTGCCGATCACTTTGGTCAATGCGAACGACGGCAGCGCGGTCACGACAAACGCGACGATCGTTAAGCTGAGTGGATGGGTGAGGAAATTCCGATCCCCGCGTTCGCCTCGCGGAAACGTGCCGAGAAATTTCAGGATCCGATTCCAAAAATAAACCGGCAAGGCAAGGATTGCGCCGAGCTGAATGACGATTGTGTACATTTTCCAGAAGCTGTCCTGCAAATTCAGGTGGCAAAGTGCTTCGACGATTCGGAGGTGGCCGGTCGAGCTGACCGGCAAAAATTCCGTCAGGCCTTCAACAATGCCGAGCAATATCGACAATAAGTAATCGTTCATGTAGTGGAGCAGTTCAGCGAGGCGCGTCCCGTTTGCAGATTTGCCAGTGCGTTGACCCGAGCGGTTCCGCGTCACCTCTGGGTTGCGATCAGCGCGTGGATCAGTCGCGCCGTCGTAGCGGTTGTGTCGCTGGCCGCGATTCGAATTCTTCTTCAATCACTCGGCACCGACCAATACAGCGTGTTCGCAATTCTTAGCGGATTGACCGGCTGGTTTTTTCTGGCCGATCTCGGCACCGGATTCGCCGCGCAGAATTTCATCTCGGAGAGGCGTGCGAAAAACGAGCCGTATTCCGATTTCATCGCTGCCGGAACAATTCTGTCGCTGGCGCTGATGACAATCGCGGCGGCGCTGATTTTTCTCGCCGCGCCCGTGGCGTCGCGGTTCTTGTTTGCGCAATATGTCGATCTTTCGCTGACGCAAAAACGCGATCTCTTCCTGATCGTCGGCCTTTTCAGCAGCGTTGTCGCCCTCGCAGGTTTCGTGAACAAAGTTTGGTACGCGCGCCAGCTTGGTTTTCTCGCAAACGTCGCGCCCGCGATCGGCCCGGTGATCGGATTTATTTTGATTAAGCTCGTCGCCGCTAGTGCGGTTCCAGACAAACTCTACTGGAGCTGTGTCGCGTTTTTTGCGCCGCCGGCAATTTTGATGATGATCGCCGCCGCCACTTTGTTGCCGTCGATTTCGCGGCAATCATTCACCACCATTTGGCAGGACATCAAACTGATCTTGCGCCGCGGACGCGGACATTGGCTTTTTGCCGTGCTCGCCGCAATCACGCTGAAGATTGATTACATCGTGATGTCGCAATCGCTCAGCGGTCGCGACATAGTTTCCTACAACATCGCGAGCATGATTTTCACCAGTATCTTTTTCATTTACGCCGCGATGCTGGCCGCCCTTTGGCCGAGCTGCGCCGAAGCGATCGCGACCGATCGCTGGCATGAGATCGGCGGTTATCTTCGTCGGTATATCGCGCTCGGCATTTTGTTAATCTCGTTAGGCCTTGGCCTCATCTGGCTCTTCGGTGTTTATTTCGTCATCCGCGTCTGGACGGACACCTTCGGCATGATTTTGCAAAGCATCAGCGCAATGAAGATTTTCCTGATCGCGGTCCCAATCGAAGCCGGCATCGCGGTCGCGTTGCAGATACTCTTCGTTAGGCGATTCGGTACGATCGGAATTCCGGCCGCGCTGATTGTTGCTTATCTCTGCACCGTGTCGTGGATCATGCCGGTCACGCTTTATCGAAAGCACCAGGCCGCGATCAAACCTTCGGCGGCGAATGCCTCGGCCGTCGAGGCCGATCAAGTCACCGCATTCTCGTCGTAACTCAAATGCTTCACTCGCCCGAATCCGATCTTTTCGAGACTTACGGTTTTAACCCGTATCAATTCAGCCTTTCGGACGACGAGATGCTCGATTTTCATCGCCGACATGTTTCCTACTTTGCCGGTTGTTCGAAGGTGCTCGACCTCGGCGCGGGTCGCGGGTTTTTCTTGCGTGCGCTAAAGGAAAGCGGAATCGCCGGGCTTGGCGTCGAAAGTCACGCCGAATCCATCGCCGCCGGAGAAAAGTTCGCGGTCGATTATCTCAAGATCGACATCTTCCAGTTTCTGCGGCGCGAAGAATTGCGCGAAGTCGCTCGCCAATGCGACGGAGTTTATTGCTGTCATCTTCTCGAACATCTCGAGCCGGCGCAGGTTTTCGAACTTTTCCGGCGGGTGAAAGAAAATTGCGCTCCGAATGTTCGGTGCCGCTTCATCACCAATAATCCCGAGGACCTCGGCGTGCTCGGCCACAACTTTTGGATGGACCTGACTCATCGCCGGCTTTATCCCGGCAAATTGCTCGTCGCAATGGCCGAGAGCCAGGGATTTCAACACGCGACTTGGAAAGCCTTCGACGGCCGTCGCCGCAACTTGTTAGGCCAAATGAGCTGGCTTCTGCGGAGACTCTGGTGGGGAAAACACAAAGGCCTCCCCAATCTGCTGCTCGATTGCCTGATCAGTTCTTAGAATGCGGATCGCTTCCTCGACTTGAGTCACGAAAACTTTTCCGTCGCCGATTTTTCCAGTCTTGGCCGATTGCATGATCGCTTCGACCACTCGCTGTGCGTGATCGTCGTCCACCACGATTTCGAATTTCACTTTCGGCAGAAAATCGACCGTGTATTCGCTGCCCCGATAAATTTCGCTGTGCCCTTTTTGCCGGCCGAATCCGCGCACTTCGCTCAACGTCATTCCTTCGATCCCGACGGCCGCGAGTGCGTCTTTCACCGCCTCGGTTTTGAATGGTTTGATTACCGCTTCGATCTTCTTCACCGCCGCCACACTAACCAAACGCCTCAACTCCTCAACAACTCAACTTCTGCTTCAACCATTTCGCGGACCAGTTGCTCGAAGCCGGCGCTCGGTTTCCAACCGAGCGTTTTTCGAATCTTGCTCGCATCCCCGACGAGGCGCGCCGGTTCGATCGGACGCTCGAATTCCGGATCGTGCTTAACGTATTTTTCCCACGGAAGATCGACAACACCGAACGCAGTTTCTACAAAGTCGCGAACGGAATGGGTTTCGCCGGTTGCAACTACGTAATCGTCCGGCGTGTCGTGCTGAAGCATCATCCACATCGCCTCGACATAATCCTGCGCGCGGCCCCAGTCGCGTTTGCTCTCGAGATTTCCCAGAACAAGATCGACATCCAAGCCGCGTGAAATTCGCGCGGCCGCGCGCGCGATTTTGCGTGTGACAAAATTTTCGCCGCGGCGCGGCGATTCGTGATTGTAGAGGATTCCGTTGCAGACAAACATCCCGTAGGATTTTCGGTAAACGCGCGCGAGCATGGTCGCGAAAGCTTTGGCGCATCCGTATGGACTGGTCGGTCGCATCGGCGTTTCTTCCGTTTGCGGCGATTCGCTCGCATTGCCAAAAATTTCCGAGGTCGACGCGTGATAAAATTTCACGCCGGCCGACTGGTCGCGTACGATCTCGAGCAAGCGCAGGGTCGCCATTCCCGCCTCATCGCAGGTCGATTCGGGAAGATCGAAACTCAAGCCGACGTGGCTTTGCCCCGCGAGGTGATAAACCTCGGACGGATTCACTTCCCGAAAAATGCGGCGCAGCGTCGTCATGTCGGACAAATCGCCGTAATGGAGAAACATTCGTTCGCCGTAAATCTTATCGTCCCGCCGCAAATGCTCGATCCGCGATCGGAGCAGATTGCTCGTCCGGCGCACGATTCCGTGAACGGCGTAACCCTTTTCCAAAAGCAGCTCGGTCAAATATGAGCCGTCTTGGCCGGTAATTCCGGTGATCAGCGCAGTCTTAGTGTTTTTCACAAATTAAGTTCGCCATTCTACCAAGCCGGTTCCGGACCAATGCCCAAATGATGTCAGATCCAGTTTCGGCCGCGCGATGTCGTGCCAGATCGCGAGCATGTTCCAAAAGCGGATATCGTCCAGAACAAGAAGGAGCGGCTTTTGAAAACGAATCGATTCAAGTTGATCAAGAAATTTTCGCTCGAACACCCCATCTTTGGGTCCGTCCATGAAAAGAAGCTCCGTTTCCTGAAGCAGAGGACGATGTAACTCGAACTTTGCCGGATCCGATAAGTCCGCGATTTCCGGCCGCAGGCGATCATCGGAAAAATCTTCAGGCCGCAACGAAGTATGAGGAACCGAGTCCCACGGAACAATGTCGAACGTGGTGATTTTTCCCTTGGGCGGCAAAAATTCTTTCATCGCGAGCGAGGAAACTCCGCGAAATGTTCCGATCTCGATCACGCGGTTCGGTTGCAAAATTTTCACAAGCGCGGCCAGGAGCCGATAATGTTCGCCCGGCCACACTGGAGTGAAATCGTTGCTCGCGGCATCGACGCGTCTGCTGACGTTCGGCAGTTGGGTTTGCCATGCTTCCTTCGCCGCGCGTAATGCGAGATCGATGA
>QHOZ01000071.1 GCA_003219495.1 Verrucomicrobiota bacterium
GCACCTTTAAATCCTCCATCGGGGCGGCGATTTCAGCGACCACCTGATCGCGATCGCTCATCATCTTCTGCAGATTATCGGTCGTGTCCGCCGCCAGGATCCGCCCCTCGTGCAGGATCAATACGCGGCTGCAGGTCATCTCGACTTCATGCAAGATGTGGGTCGAAATCAGCACAGTGTGTTTGCTGGCGAGGTCCTTAATCATTTGCCGGACCGCGCGGATTTGGTGCGGATCAAGGCCGATCGTTGGCTCGTCCAGGATGATCAGCTCCGGCTGATGCACCAATGCATCGGCGATTCCCACCCTCTGTTGATAGCCCTTGGACAAGTAGCCGATCAGCTTTCGGCTCACGTCCGTGAGACCACATTGCTCCATGACCATGTCTACGCGCTCGCGCGAACGCACGCGATTCAGCCCCTTCAAGCGCGCGCGAAACTTCAGGTACTCGCGCACCCGCATGTCGCGATGCAAGGGGTTGTTTTCCGGCATGTAGCCGATGCGCCGACGGACTTCGTCCGATTCCGTGAACACATCGTAGCCGGCAACGCGCGCCGTGCCCGAAGTCGCCGGCATGTAGCACGCCAGCACTCGCATGATGGTCGTCTTGCCTGCGCCGTTTGGGCCGAGCAATCCCACGATCTCCCCTCGTTCGACCTGAAATGAAATGGCATCCACTGCCATGTGGCCGATATAGCGTTTCGTCAAGTTGTCGACTTGAATCATCAACCGGTCGCTCATCCGTCCATTTGAGTTTAGGCCAAACCACTCCGGCAGAGCCAACAAAATCTCACCGTTCGCTCAATTCTTTCCCTTCGGAGAAAGTTTTGCAAAGGTCTCGCCCGTGCGATCAATCGTGGGCAGACGCCGAAGTCTCCTTCCGCGCCGCGTGAGAGAATCGCCGACGCTCATCCGCGTCGTGCCGTTCCTCACTTTTTTGGCGCTGACGTTTTGCCAGGATGCGTTCGGTGGCACCGCCGCGCGTTATTGGTTTTACGTGGCGAAAACAGTCGTCGGCACCTGGATGATTTGGGAAATGTACCCGCTGGTGGAGGAAATGCGTTGGAAAATCAGTTTTGCGGGCGTGCTCGCCGGACTCCTCGGCTTCGCGATTTGGGTGGGATTGGCCGAGCTCGTGCGCGTTATGGGCATAAGCCCTGGCTTCCTCAAGCTGAAGCTCGGCGGCACGCCATGGAATCCGCACGAGGTCTTCGAGCAAGACATGGCGCAATTCTTCGCCATCGCGCGCATCGTGGGCTCGACGCTGGTCGTCCCCGCGCTCGAAGAAGTTTTCTTTCGCTCATTTCTATACCGTTACATCGCGAAAAAAGATTTTGAACGCGTCCCGCTTGGATACTACTTGCGAATTCCGTTCGTCGTCACGTCCGTCGTTTTTGGCTTCGAGCACCGCGAGTGGCTGGCCGGGATCCTATGCGGCATGCTCTTTCAATGGCTCGTTTGCCGCAGGAGGCGCCTAGGCGACGCGATGCTCGCCCATGCCATCACCAATTTGCTTCTTGGCATTTGGGTGGTATGGAAAGATCAGTGGCACTATTGGTAACTCCAATCGTCTTTGAAGACGATCACGTGCTGGTAGTCAACAAACCGGCCGGGATGAACACGCATGCGCCCGCCCCTTTCGCGGGCGAAGGCATTTACGAGTGGCTGAAAAATCGCGAGCCGCGCTGGGCGAATCTCGCCATCATCCATCGTCTCGATAAAGAGACCTCAGGTATTCTCCTTTTCGGCAAAATTTCGGAAGCCAATCGCTCCCTGACCGAGCAGTTCGCCACGCGCCGGGTGCGCAAGACCTATCAGTTACGCACGGACCGAAAGGTTGCGCGCAAGGAATTCACAGTTCAGTCGATCATCGCGCGCGAAGGCGATCGCTACATCAGCATGGCCGGCGGCGAACACGCTGAGACGCGTTTTCGCGTGATCGGCAGCGAAGGCGGAATCACGATCATGGAAGCCGAGCCGGTCACGGGGCGCACGCATCAGATTCGGGTGCATGCAGCCGAAAACGGTTTTCCAATCATCGGCGACACGCTTTACGGCGGCACGCCTGCCGACCGCGAGTTGCTTCATGCGGAACGGCTGACGATCAAACATCCGATCACGGGGAAGGAACTGACTTTGGAAGCCCCCGCGGATTTTGCAATCGAGCGATCGCGCGGTCTGCGGGAAGCCATTATTGATCCGCAAGAGACGAATGCGTTCCGCGTCATTCACGGCGCGAGCGATGGCTGGCCGGGGTGGTACGTGGATCGGCTGGGCGATTATCAATCAGCGCGATTGAAAGGCTTCGAATGCCGTGGCGCCTACCATAAGCTGCTCAGCCGCCATGCGCGCGAAGAGAGCCCCGCGCATGTTTTCGGGGACGCAGCGCCCGAATTCTTTCCGATTCGCGAGAATGGTATCCAGTTCGAGTTAAGCTTCCAGCAGGGATACTCGACTGGTGTCTTTCTCGATCAACGCGATAATCGCCGCCGGTTGTTCACGCATTACGTCGCGCCGGACTTTGTCCTGCCGGAGCGCCCGGTCGTCCTGAACACCTTCGCCTACACCTGCGCCTTCTCGGTGTGTGCTGCAAAAGGCGGTGCGAAAGTGACCAGCGTCGACCTTTCGAAAAAGTACCTCGACTGGGGCCGCCGGAATTTCGCCGTCAACGGTCTCGATCCTAAGGAGCACGATTTCATTTATGGCGACGTGTTTGGATGGTTGCGCCGGCTTTGGAAAAAGGGCAGACGGTTCGACCTGATCATTCTCGATCCGCCAACGTTTTCGCACTCGAAGGAATGGGGCGCATTCCAGGCACAGATGGACTACAGTAAGCTCGTTGCGGCGGCCCTACCGATGTTGAATCCAAATGGCGTGTTGTTCGCCGCTACGAACGCCGCGACATGGAAGCCCGAGGAGTTCCTCGCGGTGCTCGAAAGCGCGATCAAACATTCCGACCGCAGCATCGCCCAGCATCATTTCTCGCCGCAGCCGCCGGATTTTCCCGTCACACGCGAGGAGCCGGCATACCTGAAAAGCTTTTGGCTGCGGGTGCGGTGATTTCGGGAAGGGAAAGTGGGGTTTCACTCTATACCTCGCTCCCGGGGTCGTGGCGCATGCTTATTGGCTGAGATGAAAATAGGACTGGTCCTCGTTGATGATCACGCAATTGTGCGGGAAGGCTTGCGGGCATTGCTGAAAAATGATCCCGATATTCAGATACTTGCCGAAGCAGCCGATGGCGGACAGGCCGTCCAAGTCGTCCGCAGGCTCAAACCCGACGTCGTCCTGATGGATGTCATGCTGCCCACTATGAATGGCATCGAGGCCACCAAGCAAATCGTGAAGCAATGCCCGAAGACAAAAGTCATTATTCTCACCACCGTGCGCGAATGGTATAAGGTGCAGGATTGCATCGATGCCGGGGCGTGCGGTTACTTTGTGAAGGCCTCCCCCTCGAACGAGTTGCTCCAGGCCATCCATAACGCCTGCACTGGCACCACGAATTTCAGCACCGCAATTTCAAAGAATATCCAGGAACAAAATCGCCGCATGTTCGTCAGCCAGGGCAAGTTTGACGCGACGACTCCGAAGCTCACCACTCGCGAGACTGAGGTGCTCGGCCTTATCGCTAACGGCCTTGGCAACAAACAAATCGCGACCGAGCTCGGCATCAGCATCAAGACCGTGGAGAAGCACCGGCAGCAGGTCATGAACAAGCTGAACATTCATGACATCGCCGGTCTCACTCGCTTCGCGATTTCCACGGGCATGGTGAAACCGTCCGAGATCAAGCCATCACCCGCAGCCGAGACCCAGCCGGAGCCTAAATTGGCTGCCGCCCCGGTAGCGGCCGAACCCGCATTGGCGACCTGAGGTTGTCGGACCAGACTCGTCGAGCCGCTGCGACTTTTCGCTTTCCGCATTCCGTGGCAGCACTACTCTGGACGGCATGAAACCGTCCCGTCTTGGCCGTCGCACTTTCCTTCGCAATTTTGCCGCAACCGTCGCCACGACTGCAGCCGCCGGGGTGGGCGCAGCGGATAGCGAACCAATCCTCACCAACACCCCGCCACCGCGCATTCAAGGCAAGCCGCCGCAGTTGAAAAGCAAATTGCGGATCACGCGCCTGGAAACGTTTCTGGTCAAGCCGCGCTACCTCTTTCTTAAGGTACACACGGACGAAGGTGTCGTCGGACTCGGTGAACCCATCCTCGAGGGACGTGCCCGGACATGCGCGGCCGCGGTCGAGGAGATCGCGTCCTACCTCATCGGCAAAGACCCACGGAACGTTGTACATCATTGGCAAGCGATTTACCGCCATGCGTTTTATCGCGGCGGCGCGATCCTCACGAGCGCCTTGAGCGGCATCGAGCAGGCGCTCTGGGACATCAAAGGAAAACTTCTGGGCGTGCCCGTTTACGAATTGCTCGGCGGCCCGACTCGCGATCGCGTCCGCGTTTACGCGCACGTCGGCAACAACCCGGCGTTGTTGCGCCAGCGCAAACAGCAAGGCTTCACCGCGTTCAAAACGGGCATCAAGAACTCGACGCAGTCCGGCGTCATCGCGTCTCAGAAGTTCGTGGAGGAAGCCGCCGAAAGTTTCGCCGCTTTGCGCGAAGCGGGCGGCAAAGACGCGGACATCGCCATCGATTTCCACGGGGCGATCAGCCCGCAGAACGCCAAGCTCCTCATCAAAGCACTCGAACCTTATCAGCCGATGTTCATCGAGGAGCCCGTCCAATGCCAAAATGTGGACGTGATGGCCGAGATCGCGCGCGGCACGCATTTACCCATCGCGACGGGCGAACGCATTTTCACAAAGTGGGGCTTCCGC
>QHOZ01000076.1 GCA_003219495.1 Verrucomicrobiota bacterium
TGCCTTCAGCGAATCTGAATGAAGCGGTCGCGACCGCGGTAAAAGCGCGAACCATGAACAATGGGCAGTCATGCATCGCGGCCAAGCGATTCATCGTGCACGAACAGATTTACGATCGATTCGAATCAGAGTTTGTCGCGGCGATGAAGAGTTTGCGGATTGGCAATCCTTTGGACGAAAAGACCGAGATCGGACCGTTGGCCACTGCTCAAATTCTCAAAGATCTCGAAGAGCAAGTGAACGTTAGTGTCGCGCGCGGAGCGAAGCTCCTCGTGGGTGGGCAAAGACCGAAACTATCCGGCGACCTCGCCCGAGGGAATTTCTACGAACCGACGGTGCTGGCAGATATTCCGAAAGACGCCCCGGCGTCGTGCGACGAAACCTTCGGCCCGGTCGCGTCGCTTTTTCGGGTGCGCAGCGTGGATGAAGCAATCGAACTCGGAAACGCGACCACTTTCGGTCTCGGCTCTTCGGCGTGGACCAACGATCCGGCTGAACGCGAAATCCTCATCAATGAACTGAACGCCGGCTCAGTTTTCATCAATGGCATGGTGGCTTCCGATCCGCGTCTGCCGTTCGGCGGCGTGAAGCGTTCCGGCTATGGAAGGGAACTGAGTTATTTCGGCATTCGCGAATTCGTGAATATCAAGACCGTGTGGATCAAGTAACCGCCCGAGGTTGGTAAGTGATTTGTGAGAGTTGCTCGCGTCCGGGGCATTAGCGCGACCGTGAGGGAGGGCTCCATTTCGCTCCCTTTGTGAGGGCGATAACATACTTGGCTAATCAAATAGCGGCATCGTGTCAGAACCGCGAGCGGTAGCGGGGTCCCCGCGCGAGCATCTCGCGGGGGGTGCAGGATGCGACCGGATCAGGAGGAAGCTTCAGAAACCAGCGGGACTTCTTGATCCGGTCGCTACCGCTCCCGGTTCTGACACAAATTGACGCCCCTCATTCCCAAAGGTTCTCTGCTTGATTAGTCAAGTATGTTATTCCCTTTGTGAGCCCTCCTTTTGCGTCCTGCGAACCTCACGGAACCTAAACACCCTTCAGGCGTGAAACCCGTGCTGACCAAATCTCTTCTCAACGTTTTTTCAAATCCCGAAGTATATGAAAGTGGGAAGCCCAAGACTGATGGACGCGCCTACCGGAGCATCGACGATGGCTTTGGCCATAGAAATGCATTTGCCGGAAGACACCGTGGCGCGGAACCAATCGGCGTTGGCTTATCTGATTGAGCGCGCCGCTGCCGGCGACAACGCAGCCTTTGAGCAAATCATGATTCACTCGCAACAAAGGGTAATGGCGATGAGCTGGCGGATGCTCGGTAACGACGCTGATGCGCGCGACGCGTCGCAGGAAGTTTTTCTGCGAGTGTACAAATACCTAAAGCGGTACGATCAGAATCAAGACTTTTTCGCGTGGCTGTATCGCATCACCGTCAACGTCTGTCGCGACGTTCTCAAAAAACGAATGCAACAAGCCGATCGAATTGTTCCCATTGAATCCGACGCGGGCGTAGTCGCTTTAGACGTCGCGTGTTCGCAGGACGATGCGGAACAGGTACTTTTGTCGAGGCAGCGGCACGAGCTGATCGCACAAGCAATCGCAACGCTGCCACATAAAGAGCGCGCGTCGATTCTGTTGCGCGACGTGGAAGGTTTTTCGACTGAAGCCGTCGCGGAAATTCTGCGGTCAAGCGCTACGACGGTAAGATCGCAAATCAGTTCGGCGCGAAAAAAGATCAGGGACTATTGCCGGCGTCGCATGACCTAGTACCGACGGTGGGATTCACAAATGCATTGTAGGCAGATCGAAAAGTACTTGCCGCTTTATGCGGGTCACGATCTCAGCGGATCACGCGAGCAGTTGATCGCCGCGCACCTGCAATCATGCAGTGCCTGCACCGAAGCGCTGGCGGATTTTCAAAATGCGCGAGAGCTAATGCCCACGTTCGCAGCGCCGTCATTTAGCGACGAGGTTTACGCTGATATTCGGAAGAGCGTCTGGCGTCGAATCGAGTCCGAGTCCCGCCCAACGCTTTTCGCCGCAGTGGCCGCGTGGTTTCAGCCGCGTCTGGTCTGGACTGCGGCGGCAGCACTGCTGGTTACGCTTTCAGTTGTGGGGGTCTATGTCCTGGCGCAGAAGTTCACGGTGCGACCAAAAGTCATCGCCGGTGTTCCTAAGACAGTTCTGCCGGCTCTGAATGGCTCTGGCGAAAACGGCGGTAGCAATTCTTCGCAGCCGGAACCCAGGCGGCCTCGTCAGGCGGACGTGCCGCAGCGCCAGCAAAGGCCCGTTCGCATAGTGGCTCCCGATCGGTCCATTGCTGCGAGGGCATATTCGCCTGACGTGCAAGTGCCAAAAGTCGAATCCTCATCGCCAATAATCGGCACAGATAATGTGGACCTCGGCTCAGGAAGTGTGCGCATGGAACTCCAGACAAGAGATCCAAACATTCGCATCATTTGGTTTACTCAAAGCGACTCGAAACCAGTCGCGCATGTAAAAGGAATCTAACGGAGGTCAGTTTTCATGTTTATGACTATCAAGCATATTTCAGCCGCGATGACTCTGGTTTTAGTTTCGCTGACAGCGGCATTCGCGCAACAACCAGCGACGACCCCGGCGCCACAGGACAACTACGTTACCGAGCGAAACTTTAAGAGCAAGGTATTCGACGTGAAGTATCGCGATCCGGGAAGTCTCGCCGGCGTAGTTAGCCGGCTGAAAATCTGGTAACGATCGAGGAAGCGATCAAGCGGCTGGACACGCCGGCCTCGCCGCGGCCCAACATCGAGCTGCATATGCACGCCCTGATTGCCTCAAACTCTGCCAGCGGTGGCGCCCCGCCTCCCGCCGAACTAAGGGACGTGTTGGAACAGCTGCGTGGGACGCTCAACTATAAGAACTACGAATTGGCATCGACCGTGGTGCAGCGTTTGACCGATACGCCGAGAGGCCTGAACGGATCGGGAACTGCCGAACTATCGAGCGGTAATCCATCCGCCCCGATTTCCTTAATGTCCTATGACTGGTTCATTGGCGGAGTTTCGTTGGTCCAGGATGCTTCCGGCTCGTTCAATGTGCAGATGGGTGAGTTCGCGTTTACCACGGTCGTGGGACAGGACAGGGCGAAGGTCCAAACCGCGCTCAGTCTGCGAGACGGCGAGAAAGTGGTGGTGGGAACCTCGACCATGCGTAATCGCGCGCTGGTTGTGGTGCTCACCGTCAAGTTGCTTAAGTAGCTCAGTCGGAATTCACGAGCGAGATCTCCCGCTCTCGCTTCAGCAACTCTTCTTTTCGCGCCAGGCCCCAGCGATATCCGCCCAGGCTTTTATCCTCTCTGATCACGCGATGGCAGGGAATGATGAGCGCCGCGTGATTGCTCGCACACGCTCGAGCCACAGCGCGCACGGCTTTCGGTTTGCGAATCGCGGCCGCGATTTCCTGATAGGAACGCGTCTGGCCCAACGGGATTTTTCGCAATTCCTCCCAAACTTGCCATTGGAACCCGGTGGCTTGGACGTCGAGCGGCAACCTGGCATTCGGCGCCTTGCCGGCCAGCAGGTCGAGCACCTGGTTCAACCACAAGTTCAGCGACGGGGCAATCGAGGTGTCGCGAGAATCGATCGACGCGCTCGGATATTCGGCAAACAGGTTCGAGATCAAATCAGCGTCCGTATCGCCCAGCGCGACCGAGCACACGCCGCGATTGGTGGCGGCTACCAACAGGCGGCCGAGTGAACAGTCAGCGGTCGTGTAAATGATCCGCATGCCGCGGCCGCCGCGCCCGTACGTCGCCGGCGTCATCCCAAGTTGCGCGGAAGATTTTTCGTAGAGACCGCGGCTCGATCCGTAACCCGCGTCGTACATCGCATTCGTTACCGACGATCCGCCTTTCACGTTGTCCTTAAAGTTTTTCAGCCGTTGCGAATC
>QHOZ01000077.1:0-2897 GCA_003219495.1 Verrucomicrobiota bacterium
CACCCCGCTCGCTGAAGCGGTGCAGGATTATACCTACTCGTTTCGCGCCCTGCATGCATTCGCCGATTACATCGTGCTGAATGTGAGCTCGCCGAACACGCCGGGTCTGCGCGAATTGCAATCGCCTGACGCGCTCTCCGCCTTGCTCGGCGCTATCGCGAACGAAAACGCCGCCGGTAAACCAATCGTCGTGAAAATCGCGCCGGACTTGTCATCCGCCGAATTGGAAGCCACTCTCGCGGTTTGCGAATCGAGCGGCGTCGCCGGCGTTATCGCGACCAACACAACTTTGGATCATTCTTCGATCCCGGGCGCGCAAGATCAGCAAGGCGGATTGAGCGGCGCGCCACTTCGCGAAAAATCGACCGAGTTCGTTCGACAAATCGCAGGACGATCGACAATTCCCGTGATTGCCTCCGGCGGAATCATGGATGGAAATTCCGCGCGCGAAAAAATCGCGGCCGGCGCACACCTCGTGCAAATTTATACCGGCCTCATTTATCGCGGACCGGGATTGTTACGCGAAATTGCGGACGCGATTGCATGAAGATTCATCGAAAACTGGCGAAGCTCACTCGGCCTGAAACCTATCGCCGCGGCTGGCGTCGCGCGCAGCGGTCCGTGTTTCGTCTTCCATTCGGTCCGGTGATGGCCAAGGTCGATGAAAATCGTCTCCGCGAGATTCAACAGCGCTACGCGGGAGAAAAATACGCCGATGTCGATCTTTGGTTACGGGTAAATCGCGAACGCGTGCAGGATTTGAAACTTCATCGCGTCCCGCCGAAACGAATGCTCGATCTCGGCTGCGGCGGCGGCTTTTTTTTGTTTATCCTCAAACGATTCCATCATTCCGTGCTCGGGCTCGATATCGACGAGTCGCCGCTATTTCGTGAATTGCTCGACGCTTTTGGCGTGCCGCGCGTGAATTTCAGAATCGAGCCGTTTCAGCCGCTCCCGAGATTTGAGCAACCGTTCGACTGGATTACCGCCTTCTCGATTGGATTCGATCGCGATCCGAACCGAACTTCGCGGTGGGGTCCGGCGGAGTGGGATTTCCTGTTGGCTGAGTTGCAATCGCGCCTCGCGCCCGGCGGTAAAATTTATCTCACCGTCAATCCGCTGCCCGACGGCAAGAAATATCTAACTCGCGAAGTGCGAGATTTATTCCTGACTCGCGGCGCCGACATCGAGCGGGAAAGGATATTCTTCAAGCAAGGCGTTCGTTTCTAGGCGGCAAGATCGACATCGCCAACGCGCGGGAACGCGTCCGCGCGCGATTTCTTTTTGGAGGTAATCAAAATGTTGAAGTGGGCTTTTATTTTCTTGGTCGTCGCTCTAATTGCGGCGCTGTTTGGATTCACTGGAATCGCAGCGGCCGCGGCCGGTATCGCCAAGTTCCTGTTCTTTCTGTTCCTTGTCGTATGCCTGATTTTCTTCGTCATCGGCATATCGATCGCGAAGAAAGTAAGGTGAGGAACCCGCGCCGGCGAAGCGCGCCGTGATAGTCGGAAACCCGAACTGCTACCGGAGTTATTTGCCCTTCCAGGGCTTCCACGGCAGCATCAGGTTTTTCTCGCGCAACTTACATTTGTCGCTCACTTTTGTGAACGTCAGCGTGTCGCGGTCGCGATTAAATTGGTAAACTGCTTCGCCTCGGCAAGATTTCGGCGTGTGCGACCCACGCGACTCCTTTATCGTCAACGTATCGCCGCTCACGCTGTATTTGCCCCAAATGCTCGGGCGATCGCTATTATTTAGAGCGACCTCGAATTTGCCATCCGCCTTGAGGGCCCAAACCGTGCCGAGCTGATTGGTCCACGTGCCAACGAGCGAGCTCTGCGGAGTTTCTCGGAACATCGCGCAGCCGGCAAAGAGCGCGACCACAGTCACAGCAGCGACAAGGGACAATCGTTTGTTCATAACGCGATGCTGTCGGTGCGGCCGTGCGATTTCAAGCAAAGAAGGACGGACCTCATCTTTACTGACCGAGCCGCCGGCTTAAGTTGGCTCCGATGCAGATTTCCGAAGAACAAGTCCGAGACCAGCTGCGCTCGGTCCGCTACCCGGGATTTAGTCGCGACATTGTTTCTTTTGGTCTCGTTAAAAATATCGAGATCGCAGACGGCGCGATAAAGGTCCAGCTCGCGCTTGCCACGAACGATCCCAACATTCCGGCCACGATCAAAAGTGAAGCGGAAAAAACTTTGGCCGCGCTGGACGGAGTTCGCAGCGCGAAGATCTTGATCGACATTCACGCGCCACCCGGCGGCGCCGGCGCGGTCGTCGGCGCGCAACGCGTTCCGGGAATCAAACACGTCATCGCGATCGCCAGCGGCAAAGGCGGTGTCGGCAAATCGACAGTCGCGGCGAATCTTGCGATGGCGCTCGAGCAAACCAAAGCGCGCGTTGGTTTGTGCGATTGCGACATTTACGGCCCGAGCATTTCGTTGATGTTCGGGACCCGCGCACGGCCGACCGCGAACGAGGAGAATCAAATCGTTCCGATCGTGCAGTACAACCTCAAATTGATGTCGATGGGTTTTCTGCTCGACGACACTTCGCCTGCAATTTTGCGCGGACCGATGGTCACGCGATACACCCAACAGTTTTTGCGGCAGGTTGATTGGGGCGAGCTCGACTTTCTGGTGCTCGATCTGCCCCCCGGCACCGGCGACATCCAATTGACCATCGTGCAAACGGTCGCGCTTTCGGGTGCGATTATCGTGACGACCCCGCAGGAAGTTGCACTCATCGACGCGCGCAAAGCCGCCACCATGTTCGAGAAAGTAAACGTTCCCGTGCTCGGTTTGATCGAGAACATGAGCTATTTCGTTTCGCCTTCGGATCAGAAACGCTACGACATTTTCGGTAGCGGCGGTGGCGAACGTGAAGCGAAA
>QHOZ01000077.1:2982-5296 GCA_003219495.1 Verrucomicrobiota bacterium
GTTGCGAAGGAGTTTGTGGAAATCGCGAAGCGACTCCGCGAAGCGTTGCCGTAACCCGCCGCGAGATCGTTGGTTAAATAGGTATGGCTGATGCTTCGTCTACAATTTGCGAAGCGAGTTTTTATTGACCGGTTGTGATTTTTATGGAAAAAGCTGCTGACATGCCTATCGCCGAGGCGAAAAAGGAATCGCAGCAGTTCGTCAAGAACTCCGTCCTCTACAAAGAATTTCTCGCCGAGCGCGAAGAGATCCTGAAACACAAATGGATCGAGAGCGAAAAAGCCGGCAAAGACATCGGCTTTGAAAAAGCGCTCCTTGATTGGATCGTGAAACACCGCTCTAATTGGAGAGCGAAACGAATGAAGGAGGCTCGCACAGAACCGGCAGCCTCCTAAATTTTGTGCGCCTTTAATGCGATCCTGCGAGGTCGCGAAGGATGCAGATGAACGACAAGAAACATAAACCCAGTGAAGCTGGAGCAGCGACTCCGGCTCAAGCCCCGATCATGGACGGGGAAACGATCAAGCGCGCGCTGCGTCGGATCGCGCACGAGATCATTGAGCAAAACGCCGAGCTCAAATCGGTCGTGCTCGCGGGAATTCCGTTGCGCGGAGTAGAGATCGCGCGCCGTCTCGCCGAATTCATTCGCGAGGTCGCTAAGATCGACATCGAACAGGGCACGATCGACGTGGCGATGCATCGCGACGACGTCGGTACACGCGCCGAGTTGCCAATGGTGCATGCGTCGAAACTTCCGCTGCCACTGGAAGGTCGCACCGTCATCATCGTCGATGATGTTCTTTTTACGGGCCGCACTGCCCGGGCGGCGCTGGATGCGATCAGCTCGTTCGGACGGCCGGCGCGTATTCAACTCGCCGCGCTCGTTGATCGTGGCCATCGCGAATTGCCGATCCGCGCCGATTACGTTGGCAAAAATTTACCAACCGCGACGCGCGAAGAAATCCAGGTGCGACTGCAAGAGACGGACAAGGAACCGGATGGAGTCTGGTTGATCAAAGAATGAACCAGCGCTGGAACAGAAAAGATTTGCTCGGACTGCGGGAACTCTCCGCTGAGGAAATCAATTTCATTCTCGAAACCGCCGATGCCTTTAAACAAGTCGGGACGCGCGAGATCAAAAAAGTTCCGGCGCTTCGCGGCAAAACGCTGATCAACTTTTTCGTCGAGCCGAGCACGCGCACCCGGACATCGTTCGAGCTGGCCGCGCAACGATTGAGCGCCGACATCGTCAACATTTCCGTAAGCACTTCCAGTTTGACCAAGGGCGAAACGCTGAAAGACACGGCGCGAAATCTCCAGGCGCTCCACGCCGACATCCTCGTGTTACGTCACAGCAGCGCCGGCGCACCGCAGTTCCTGGCCCAGCGTTTGAAATCGAGCGTCATCAACGCCGGCGATGGCGCGCATGAACATCCGACCCAGGGCTTGCTCGACATCTACACGATTCGCGAGAAACGCGGCGAGGTTGCCGGACTGAACGTCGTGATTGTCGGCGACATCTTGTTCAGCCGCGTCGCGCGTTCGAACATTTTCGGCCTCACTAAACTTGGGGCGCGCGTCACGTTAGTGGGGCCGAGCACGCTTGTGCCGCGAGAGTTTGAAAAGCTCGGCGTCACCGTTTCACACAACATCGACAAAGTTCTGCCTGAAGCCGACGTCGTAAATCTATTGCGCATTCAACATGAACGTCAGCGCAAAGAATATTTCCCCGGCATCGGCGAATACACGACGCTCTTCGGCCTAACGAAAGAGCGCGCGAAACTTTTGAAACCGGATTGTCTCATCATGCATCCGGGCCCGATCAATCGCGGCGTCGAGATTGACAGCGAAGTCGCCGACGGAAAGCAAAGCGTCATTCTCGATCAAGTCACCAACGGCCTCGCGATTCGTATGGCAGTTCTTTATCTCTGCGGAGGGATTTCAACGTGAGCGCGATGGTTATCAAGAACGGTCGCGTGATCGATCCCGCGAACAAGCGCGATGAAGTTGTCGATCTTGCGATCGTTGATGGAAAGATCGCGAAGACTGCGCCGAAAGACGCGGAAACGATCGACGCGAATCGACATTCACGTGCATTTGCGCGAGCCGGGACAATCTCACAAGGAAACGATCGCGTCCGGCGCGCGCGCGGCAGCTGCCGGTGGATTCACGACAATTGTCTGCATGCCGAACACTTCGCCTGCGGCAGATAATACGGCGACGATCGCGTGGATCAAGGATCGCGCTGCCGAAACTGCGTGCGTGAATGTTTTGCCGGCAGGCGCGATTTCGAAAAACATCGCGGGTGAAGAAC
>QHOZ01000078.1 GCA_003219495.1 Verrucomicrobiota bacterium
GAGCCGGTAATATTGACGCAATTCGCTCAGAAACAACCGTGGATGGTCTCTGGCCGCGGCAAAAAGACCTCACACAACGGTCACAAAGGGACACTAAGGTTTGGAAATTTGGGGGGTTGACCTGACAAAAATCTTCGTTGTGATCCTTTGTGTCCGTTGTGTGAGATTCTCTTTCCCGCTAAGCTCGCCGGATGAAGAAGATCATTTCCACCACCGAGGCTCCGGCAGCGATCGGGCCTTACTCGCAAGCGGTCCGGGCCGGCTCGCTGGTCTTTTGTGCCGGGCAGGTCCCGCTCGATCCCAAAACCGGCCAGATCGTTTCGGAAGATATCGCGGAGCAAACCAGGCGGGTGCTCGATAGCATCACAGCGATCCTGAAAGCGGAGCAGCTCACGCTGGCCAATGTTGTGAAGACGACCGTGTTCCTGGCGGACTTCGGCGATTTCCAGAAGATGAACGAAGTTTACGCGACCTACTTCACGGAGAACCCGCCCGCGCGTTCGACGGTTGGCGTTTCTACCCTGCCGAAGAACGCGCGCGTGGAGATCGAGGCGATCGCGTTCGACGACGGCCATGCGGCGAACGGAAAGACGGCCAGCGATACGTCGGGTTAGTCTCCATGTCTCGGTCTCAAGAATTTCCCGCATTTCTGGGGAGCGCACGCTCCCTCGCGTGCTTGTTTCGGCGCCCTCGCCGAAACTCCAGCGCAAAGTTCGCGAAGGCGAGGGCGCCTTCGCCAGCACGCGAGGCGCGTGCGCTCCCCAGATGAGCGACGACTTGCTGGCGCTGTTCCGCCGCACCGGCGCGCTTCTCGACGGCCATTTCGTTTTGCGATCGGGCCTCCACAGCCGCCAATTCTTCCAGTGCGCGCTCCTCCTGCAGCACACTGAGATCGCCGCTGAGGTTTGCGGACGGCTCGCCGATAAATTGCGCGACCTCGAGTGCGATACCGTCATCTCTCCTGCTCTGGGCGGCATCATCGTCGGCCAGGAAGTCGGCCGGGCCCTCGGGAAACGCCACATCTTCGTCGAGAAAGACGCCGGCGGCCTCGTGCTGCGGCGTGGTTTTCAGATCCGGCCTAACGAGCGGGGCGGACGCGTCCAGGAGACGGTCGATATTGTCCGCGTCCACGGCGGCCTGGTCGCCGGCATCGGAGTCATCGTCGATCGCAGCAGCGGCCAGCGGCCCGACTACGGTTGCCCGTTTGTCAGCCTCATCGAGATGAACGTCGAGACCTTCTCGGCCGATAACCTTCCACCGGATCTGGCCCGCGTTCCCGCGGTCAAGCCCGGCAGCAGGTGACCTGTCCACGCGCCCATGAAGATTCTTATCTCAGGAGTTTGTGGTTTCGCCGGCAGCACGATCGCGCGTGGTCTGCTCGATAATGTCTCGAGCCGTGAGATCATCGGCCTGGATAACCTGAGCCGCGCGGGAAGCCAGCTGAATCTCGAATCCCTGCGCAAACGCGGCGTCACCGTGCGCCACGCCGATCTCCGCTGCGCGAGCGATCTCGAACCGATCGCAGGCCTGGATTGGATCATCGATGCCGCCGCGAACCCGAGCGTCCTGGCCGGCGTGAATGGAACCACGAGCAGCCGGCAACTTCTCGAGCACAACCTCTACGGAACGGTGCACCAGCCGCGTTTACTCAGTGAAATCATTGTCGGAGATTCCCGTCCTGTCCGTCGAGGCTGCGTTTACGCCAGACCTCGACGTCCCGCTGCCGCAAGGCGTGAGCGCGCACGGCATCGCCGAAAATTTTTCCACCGCGGCGCCGGTCTCACTCTACGGCGCCACGAAGCTCGCCTCGGAAGTTCTCGCGCTCGAGTACGGCGAAGCGTTCGAGTTCCCAGTCTGGATCAATCGCTGCGGCGTGTTCGCCGGCGCCGGGCAGTTCGGGCACGCCGAGCAAGGCATCTTCTCCTTCTGGATCAACAGCTACCTGCGGCGAAAGCCGCTGCGCTATATCGGGTTCGACGGCGCCGGCCACCAGTGCCGCGATTGTTTTCATCCGCGGGACTTATTGCCGCTCTTGGAAAAACAGTTCGCGATGACGAGTTCGGACCGGCCGCGGATCGTCAATCTCGGCGGCGGGGCGGGTAACGCGATGTCGCTCGCCCAGCTCAGCCAATGGTGCGCCGCGCGCTTTGGACCGCATGAAGTGGCCAGCGATCCCGCACCCCGGCCGTTCGACGTTCCCTGGCTCGTGATGGATTCGCGCCTCGCCGAAAAAACCAGGAGCTGGCGGCCGGCCACAAACCTCGAGGCCATCCTGGACGAAATCGCCGAACACGCCCAGGCGCATCCGGATTGGCTGGAGATCTCCTCGGCCCTATGACCGGCGCCTCCCCTGGAAAGAAATTGGAGCTGCTCTCTGTCGTTATCCCGGCCCGGGACGAGGGAGGCTGCGTCGCGTCCACCGTCGAGCATCTCCACACCGAACTGCGAATGCGGTCTGTGCCGCACGAGATCGTCGTGGTCGACGATGGCAGCACCGATTCCACCTGGGAGATCGTTCAGAATTTGCAACGCAGCATTCCGAACCTCGTCCCCACCCAAAATCCTGCGCCCCATGGCTTCGGCCGCGCCGTCGTGCGCGGTCTGGCCGCGATGAAAGGCGACGCCGTCGTCATCATGATGGCAGATGAATCCGACGATTGCCGCGACGTCGTGCGCTACTGGGAGAAGTTGAATGAGGGCTACGATTGCGTGTTTGGGAGCCGGTTCATCAAAGGCGGCGGCGTAATCGATTACCCGAGAATAAAATTTTTCCTGAACCGGCTGGCGAATTATTTCCTCAAGATCCTGTTTCGGATCAAGCTGAACGACACGACCAACGCGTTCAAAGCCTATCGCAAGGAAGTCATCGACGGCTGCCAGCCGCTCATCGCCCCGCACTTCAATCTCACCGTCGAAATCCCATTGAAGGCGATCGTGCGCGGGTTCACCTGGACGACGATTCCAATCACTTGGCGGAATCGGCGCACCGGCACAGCGAAATTGAAGATCAAGGAGATGGGCAGCCGTTATCTTTTCATCTGCCTCTACGTCTGGCTGGAAAAATATTTCAGCGCCGGCGATTACCGCCGAAGCGATCGCCCTACCAGCGACAGAAGAAAGTAAACAAACCGCGTATATTTGTGGCAAAACGCCACGCCGCTGCTATAGGATCATCCTTGGTGAAGGTCGGCGTCTTAATCCGGATATCGAGTTGGGGTGCTGTTGGGTTTTTGGCGTTCTTCACGTGCTCAACGTTCCTCATCGCTGGAAGAGCGGAAAACAGGCGGCCGCCAGCGATTAGCGCTGTGGCGCCTTCCATCCGCCTCGCGAACATTTCATCGGGCCTCGCCGTCGGCGCCGGTAAAAACGTTCTGATCGCCGGTTTCATAATCACGGGTTCACAGCCAAAGAAGATTCTTCTGCGTGCGCTTGGCCCGGCATTGCCGGTGACCGAAAACCTGGCCGACCCAACGCTCGAATTGCACGACTCATCCGGCGCGACAATGGCGGGGAATGATAACTGGAGAGAAACGCAGGAAAACGAATTAAAAGCGACGACAATTCCGCCGAACAACGACTACGACTCTGCCATCGTCAGAAGCCTGACGCCGGGCGCCTACACCGCCGTGCTTGCGGGCAAAGGTGCGACAATTGGCGTCGGCCTGGTCGAAGTCTACGACCTCGACGGAACAGTGGACTCGAAGCTGGCCAACATCTCCACTCGCGGATTCGTAGGTCAAGGCGACAGTGTTCTGATTGGTGGTGTGATTGTAGTTGGCGGAGGGTCCACGAATGTTCTCTTCCGGGCAATCGGGCCCAGCCTGCCCGGTGTTTCTAACGCCCTGCAAGACCCAACTCTTGAGCTATACGATGGCCAGGGCCGGGCCATCGCAAGCAATGACAACTGGCAGGACACCCAGGCCAGCGAGATCCAGGGG